>CAMDZX010000034.1 GCA_945910925.1 uncultured bacterium
TATTACATTTCCCATCCACAACTACTTTCGTCGGGTTAAAACCCGACCTATAACTCTTTTTGTAAAAATATCATGGACAGCAGTGGAAACAAGTTCGGAATGACAATATAGTTTAAATTTCGGTGGGAATGGGTTTTACATTATATTTAAAATACCACGTTTATTACATTTCCCATCCACTTAATCACTTAGTCACTCAGTAACTTAGTTACTCAATCACTCCTTTACCCCCATTCACCCTTTCAAAATACACACTTAATTCTTAATTAATTTCATGTTATAATCCGGATATGGAAAAAAGTGTTAGAAAAAACCGCACACGTAATTTTCGAGAGATTGAACTACTTATTTGGTTATTAATATTATTGGCACTTTTTGTATTTGGATATTTTTTGTTCAACAAGCATCAAAAATCTTATGAATTCCACAATGTTTTTATGGCTGATATCGACGGACTCATTGTCGGTTCGCCCGTTAATTTTATGGGAGTTCCCGTCGGGCATGTTACAAAATTAAAAATAGTTAATGATGATGAAATATTTGTAAAATTCGTCATAAAAGATAAATCAATTAAACTTCCTAAAGGTACGATTGCGAATGTTGAGTTTTCGGGACTGGGCGGTTCAAAATCAATAGAACTTTATCCGCCTGATAAAAATTATGTACAACAATACGGGCTTGATGGTGATGATTATATTATTGTTGCCGGCTCAAAAAGACTACACGATTGTTGGAAACTTCTGTATCAAATGTTCTCTAAAATTGGGGCTATTGTTTACAGATTTTCATATTTCGGAGAAGAACTGAAATCCACAGGTATAGAGGAAGAAGGACTCAAAACTCAAAATGATGTTAATAATTTTCTTGAATTTTCAAACAATTGGGTTGATAATATACAAAAGAATGTTCAAGATTACAAATCAAAAATGAATAGTTTTAAAAATAAGAAATAGGAGTAGAACTGTATGAATAAAGACAAAGTTAAATTAATAACGAATCCTGTTATTTGTCAAAGTCTTTGTACAATGAGGGATAAAGAGAATGATTCGCAAAATGTAAGAATAGCGGCAAGAAAAATCACAAGAGCGCTTCTTTATGAGGCTTCCAAAAATCTCCCTCTTGTAGACAGAGAAGTTCATACCCCGTTAAAAACTTGTATAGCAAAAGATATTGATCCTGATATTAAAATCATTATTTCTCCGATTTTAAGAGCAGGATTAATTTTTACGGATGAGGCTATCGACATTTTGCCTGATGCATGCATTAGGCACATAGGTATGTACAGAGATGAAAAAACTCTAAAACCTGTTTGGTACTACAATAAAGTACCTATGGCAACTCCTGATCCGAAAAAGTTCTATGTATATATAACAGACCCTATGCTTGCAACAGGAAACTCTCTCCTTGAAGCAATTAAGCTTTATGCAGAAAAAGGGATTCCGCAAGAAAATATCAAGTGTATTTGTATTTTCGCAGCACCACAAGGGATTGAACTTATTCAAAAAGAATTTCCGGAAGTGGAAATTACGGTTGCAACGATTGATGAATGTCTGAATGAAAAAGGTTATATTGTTCCGGGAATGGGCGATGCAGGCGATAGAATTTTTAATACGGTAGAGGTGAAAAACTAAAATATGAAAAGAGCGATTATTGTTGTTATTGATTCAATGGGAATAGGCGCAATGCCAGATTGTGCAGAGTTTAATGATATTCCCGAATGTAATACTCTTGCAAACGTTTGCAAATTCAACAAAGGATTAAAACTTCCTAATATGGCACAACTCGGGTTGGGAAATATTCAGGAGTTCGAAGGTGTAGAACGAACCGCAAATCCAACGGGACAATACGGCACTCTGCAAGAAAAATCCAAAGGAAAAGACACTACAACAGGACATTGGGAAATCGCAGGGCTTGTTTCGGAAAAACCGTTTGCGACATTCCCGCAAGGTTTTCCTCAAAAACTCGTTGATGATTTTATTAATGAAACAAAATGCGGTGGGATTCTTGCAAATTGCCCTGCAAGCGGTACTGCGATAATCGAAAAACTAAACGATGAACATCATCAAACAAAATTTCCGATAGTATATACAAGTGCTGACAGCGTGTTCCAAATCGCAGTAGATACGGATATTATTCCGCTTGAAACACTTTATGACTGGTGCAGAATTGCAAGAAAACTTCTTGATGACGGGAATTATCATGTCTCAAGAGTTATTGCTCGTCCATACAAGGTAATCGACGGGAAACCGACAAGAATAGGGAAAGATAGACGTGATTATTCGGTTGAACCAACCGGCGAAACTCTGCTTGACAGAATTAAGGAATCAGGCGGAGAAGTGGTTGCAATAGGAAAAATCGAAGATATTTTCTCAAAAGCGGGAATTACTCACGCAATACATACGGGTTCTAATAAAGAAGGTTTGGAATTAACACTCAAAGCGGTAAAAAATGAACTTGATTTGAACAGTATAAAATATGAATCTACTCCACAAAATTTTGTTCCGAATAAATCATTAATATTTACAAATCTCGTAGATACGGATATGCTCTACGGTCATAGAAATGACCCTGTAGGATATGGAAAAGCGGTTGAAGAAGTGGATGAATATGTTGCAAAAATCATAGATGCTATGTCTGATGATGATTTGCTGGTTATTACCGCCGATCACGGATGCGACCCGACAGTTCCGGGAACAGATCACACAAGAGAATTTGTTCCGGTGCTTTATTATCACAAAAATATTGAGCCTAAAGATTTAGGACTGCAATTAGGTTTTGATAATATTTCTAAAGAAATAACTAATTGGATATTTTAATATTTTTATTTTCTGATATAATATATATTGTTAATAAGTGATGATTAAAATTAAAAACCATTAAAAAGGAGAAAAACATGAAAGTAACAGTAGAAGATTCTTGTATAGCATGCGGCGCTTGCGAATCAATTTGCGACGCTGTATTCAGTATCGAAGATAAAGCAGTTGTTAACGAAGCAGCTGTTGCAGACAACGAAGACGGTGTTAAAGAAGCAGCAGATTCTTGCCCTGTTTCTGCTATCGTTGTTGAATAATTAAATTTTGATTAAACTCACAAGAGCCACTTGGAATTCCCAAGTGGCTCTTGTGTTATAAATACTGTTGTGATGTTGTTTGAAATCCTTCTTTAGGCTTGAAGAATAATAAAACATGGTGTATTATGTATATAGATGATATATTATTAAATCGTTGGGAGTATTGGTTTTCAAGGTATATATACCCCTAAAAGCATGTCACAAGCAGGGTTTGCATGTTACAAAATGTAAACAAAATATAACAAATAAGGCAATTTTTTCTTTTGTATATACTTTATATATATGTAATAGATAAAGGAAGAAAAATAAAGGAACAGGGTAATGATCACCGGAGTAAATGCAGGAGTAAATAATGCATATACATTAGGTTCGTTGACGGCATCGACACGAACGGGTGCCCCAAGAACGGAAGATATGCGCATGATAAAATTAGTGAGTGCCCCGCCTGAACAACCGGAAGTTGGAGGTGGTAAATTACCGGGTAAGGTAGACGAATATCTTGGAATTTTAAATAATATGCCGAAGGATGAGAAGCCCAGTTTACGGAAAATTATTGTAGATGCGCTAACACTGCATGCAATTAATTCACGAGCCAGTAGATAAATTTGTAATATTTCTTTACTATTTATATTTTATTAATCAAGGAGTCTGTTATAGGCTCCTTTTTTAAGGTTCAGGCGGTTTACAATTATTCATATCTTAATTAAAAAGCAATAGATGTATCAGTTTTTTAATAATCCGTCCCGATAGGTTTCACAGAGTGTAACATATCTCTTGTACCTGTCGGGACAACAATGTTAATCACTGCGTGAGTTTCGGCGCAAAAGGGTACAGGGAATACTATGCCCCTTTAAAAAATTTGAGGAGATGAAGTTATGATGCATTGCGTGAAGTTTAAACCCATAGATATATGGTTTTTGGTTAATGATGATATATTTACGTTTAGAAAATTGGAATTCGGGATTTGTCCAAGATGCGGAAAGCCTGCCGCTACTTTGATTCAGTTTAATTCCGCTAAAAATAAGTTTGAATACATCAGAAAATCAGGGTTTGAGTCACAAGCGTTTGTTGAATCATTAAAAAAACAAAAACAGTTTGCCGCATCTGATGTGAATAAACAAAAGTTTAGAACAGTTACTTATAAATGGGTCTATGGTGTGAATAAACTCTCCGGTAAAAAAAATAAACAGTATGCAAAAGATTTTTTTGGAAACTCGGTTCTTATAAAAGAAACTTGAAATATTACAAACTCCTCTCTATTCTGCGTCATATTATCTACTTTGATACGCTAATGACAACTCGGGATTGTCGCTCTCTCACCTTTTAATTCGGCAATCCCCTTTTTTTAGTATCGGTAGACTGAAGTCTACCCTACTGCTCTGTGTTTTAAGGGTATTGGTGGTGTTTAAATATTGTGTTATTGCACAGATAAGATTTGTTGGTAAATGGTAAGTTGTAATAGTTATTGTTTTGATTTGTAGAAAATAGCCTTAATAAAAAAGTTTGTATTTACTGTGTAAAACAATAATAATATTATGTCTGAATTACTGTCTTTTGCCATATCAAGAATTGGGCTTAGCGGAATTAAAGAATACATTGTTCCAATTGCAATTAACGGTACAAATGAAAATAAAATACCAAGCCTTACCAGAAAATCATATACCTTGTTTTGTATATTTATTTTAATGTCACGTTTAAATATGAATTTGATTAGGTATTGTATAACCAGTTCAACCGTAAATATTATTAATACATATTTTAATATTTGTGCATATTTCAGCATAATGTAAAGTGCACCGTATACGTATGCTAAAATGTAACCTCTGCTTGCGTGCATTAAATATATAAAATACCCAAGCATATAGTACCCGAATATGGAATATAAGTTTATAGTAATAAATTTCTTGAGATAGTCCATAGGATTATCTTAATACAAATAGAATCGAAAGGAACAATATTATGATTATAGATTATTTTTCTTTACAAAAACTTGCAAAATGCGGATATATTAATGAAATCCCCCACCGAAGATTATGTTCGTTAACTATCTTTTTTACTTTTTTCATTTAGGCAATTATTAAATTTACCGGTGATTACTGTGGCTTGAATCCCATCATCATAATGTTGGATTACCGCATTTTTAATGTCTTGGAGCCCAAGACTTTCTTTAATGAAAAGATCCGGTTCGTTATGGGGTTTTATAAAGTCAGCTCTTGTAAACCTTTTTTTTGAAAATAATTTTTCAAATTTCATAATATACCAATCATTAGCAGGTTTTATAAATGCTTTGAAGCCCAGAAATATCATTACTATATCTTCTAAACCATTTAATGACGATGCCCCAATATCTCTTGCATATTTTTTTGCATCACCATCTGTTGATGAATTTTTATAATTACTGTATGCATCAATTCCATTCTTTACATCTTTGGCAAGTTCAATTCCTCCCGTAATCAATGATATTACACCAAGTCCACCTGCAACTATCGGGAAATATGCTGCGGCTGCAACTGTTCCGCCTATTGCAAGGGTTGATAAAACCGGATGTTGCTTGAATGTAGAGACTAACTTTTTCCCTTGTTGTTTTATGTTCCCCCACATTCCGCTGAAATATTCCGAAAAGAAACTTCCTGTAGAAATTTTACCATCATCGTCTGCAGATTTACTGTTCGATGAGGTTTGGTATGTATCGGTTTTAGAGGTTTTTGAACTAAATTCAAAAACGGTATTATCGTCGTTATTTTCTTGTACTCTGCGTGTTCCGCCAGTATTATGTATTTCTGCCGAAAGACTCCGAGCTGCAACTTTTGCAACCATTAATAATTCCCTTTAAAATCCTTATATATTTAATAAGTTATTTATCAGGATAAAATTGCTTTATTTATTAAGTTTGTAAACAAATTTTATTTTTTAGGTGGGAATGTATGCTCAATTCAATTAAGTTCTTTTAATATCTGACATTTCCCACCCTACGGCTACGGCTAAAGTCTACCCTACGGCTCATTTGGTTTGAAAGGAATTTGTTATGGATGTTAGGATTCCTGCGGATGAAAATTTTGATTTTTATGCCTGCAGAAAATTGTATAAAAAATATCAGAAAGCAGTTGGTGATGATGTTTCGTTTAATCAGATTATTAAAAATACGTGTTTCTATTCTTTTTATGATAATAAAAATCTCGTGGGATGTATTTACGTATTTGAAAAAAACAAAAAAATATTTATTAACGGATTTGCTAAGCGCGGATTTCATAACTTTAATATTAAAGCGGTAAAAAAAATATTCGATTGGTTTAAATCAGATATATATGCCTTCTCTATAAACAAACCCGCAAGATATTTACTTTTGAGATGCGGTTTTAGCAAAATTACAGATAATTTGTTCGTTTATTACAATAATGGCGAAAGCCGGAAAGGAAATTAAAAATGGGTGGCTCTTCTAAAAACAGCTCAACAAAATCTACTACATTAGGTAATACTACTACCTCTAATCCGTATGTTACTTCTACCACTAATAATGCCGGTACTACAAGTAAGTTTCAAGACGGTACTGCTCTTAATACAATTTATAACAACGTAAATCAAAATATCGGAAATCTCTTGAATGAATATCTAAATCCGACTCTAAATTCAACTACTAATCAGGCTAAGTTAAACAGTTTTCAAAATACTCTGAATAACCAAATGAAAACAAATATGGAAAATAATATTGTTAATCCGCTTACAAAAAGGAATATGATTCGTTCAAGTCAAGCTACGGATATGTATAATAATGCCTCAAATCAAGCCGCAAGCGAAATTGCTAATTATACTAATGACCTGCTTGCGAACTCTCAGAATAATACTGCTAATATGATTAATAATCTCTTAAACGCATATTTGCAAGGGTATAACGTTATCAGTAATAATCAGGCTCAGTCACTCTCTACAAGTCAAAGTAATGCAACGCAAACTCAAAATACAACTACGAAAAATACTGACTCTGCACTGGATTGGCTGAATTTTATCAATAGTTGGAAAAATTCTGATGCGAATTTAATGGGAAGTGTCGGAAAGGTTCTGTAAGTGTCTAAATAATTTTATTGATATTGGGATATGTTTTTCGGATGTATAAAAATTATTTGATAATGGTGTGGTTTTATGTGTTTCCTCCGTGTTAGTAATATTATAATAATTTGATTTAGTCGGTTTAGTTGTATTGGAAGTATTTTCTTGAAACGTAATATTTTTAAGGTGTGTATAGCTTTTGCCGTCTGATGAGAATATTGTATTTCCGCATCTGGTATAGCTTTTACCGTCTGATGAGAATACTGTATTTCCGCATTTTGTGTAGCTTTTGCCATCTGATGAGAATACTATATTCCCGCTTTTGGTATAGTTCTTACCGTCCGATGAGAATATTGTATTTCCGCTTTTGGTATAGTTCTTACCGTCCGATGAGAATACCGTATTCCCGCATTTTGTATAGCTTTTGCCATCTGATGAGAATATTAAGTTCCCATTTTGGATATATGTGGTGCAATTTGCGGGACTAACACTTGAAAACATTATAATTCCAAGTGCTATATAGATTAAATTACGCATTGTTGTCAAATTATACATATACAAAGTTTAGCATATTTTATAAAGAATTTGTTTAATATATTTACTATTTTGAGAAAATTATGAAAAAATCTAAGAAAATAACAAAAATAGAGGATTTTGACACAAGTATTATTAACTGCCGGCATGTTAATCTGTTTAATGTCGCTCTTGATTCTGTCGAAATCTTGTTAAAAAATTTCCTTGCAGAAATTAAAAACTACGACGGAAATCCTGTCGAATTGTCTAAAAATCTTATTGCGACTCTCGATTTCCTGATTTCTGCTATCGGGAAAATACAAAAAGGGCAAAGACTTGCCCTTAATCTTGATAAGAATACTCCTGTTCAAGATTCTGAACCGCAAATTAATATTATTGAGGGAATGGATTTTGATAAAGTTTAAGGAAAGGTTGTAATTATGTCGTTTGAATATTTGATTGAAGAAGAAAATAATATAAAAAAATTGTCGCAAGCTGATGAAAATGAGCTTGTGAAAAAAATTGTTGAGGATTATAAAATATTTAATGATAAAAGAGCTGATAATCTTCAAAAATCTAATAACTTGATTGATGAAATATTTTTTAAGTCCAAAAGTATAAACCATTCTAAGGATAAAAATACTAACTGGAAATCTAAAATTAAAATGTGTAAGTTATTTATGTTTTATCAAACGCTCAAAGCTTTTATATGGAGAAATGTCTATTCTAATGTTAATTCCATGTTTGATGTTTCAGGTGAAAATCACGACAGTGATAATGCCGCCAATAAACAAAAGGCGATGTTGGTTGATATACTTGAAAAAATGGATTATCAAAAAACTTGTGATGAAGTGATTGATAATGCATTACTTTATGGGGAGCTTATTTCTTTTACCGCTTGGAAAAAGAAATATGAAGAATATAGGCGTCCTGTTGATTTCTTTAAAAATCTGTTTTCTGAAGATTTTGAAAAACTGCCGAGAATTCTTGAAGCGATTAAAAACGGGAAAAATTATTGGACTGATTACAGAAAGATTTATGATAATCCGTTTGTTTACCCTGTGAATCCTGCAAATATCGTGTTTGATACATCCCAAAAAGATAATTGGGATGATTGTCCAAAAATTTATCGTTCGTTTAAAACTCCGCAAGATATTATTAACAACAAACTTTATAAAATTGATAAAATAACTGCTCAAAACATTAAGAATATCGTGAAACAAAATAATGATATAAATAACAAAGATGTTAAAAGACTGTTTGATGAGGTTACGGACGGGCAAACTGTTGAAGTCCTTGAACATTGGGGAGATTTGAAGCTTCCTAATGGGACACTCCTCAAAAATTGGCATGCTGTTGTTGTTGCAAGAAAATATCTTGTAAGGTTTAAAAAGAATGAAAGTATTATTAATCCGTTTACCTATGGAGCATTGATACAAGACCCCGAATCAAAACGGGGCATTTCTCCTTTATACTCTATTCTGTCGCTCGCTCATGCTCAAGAAGATTTGTTCAATAGAACAATTAATATGCAAGCATTATCCGAAAATCCTCCTCTGCTCGCTCCCGAAGGGTTCTTTACGCAAGAAGAAATTAATTTGTATCCGGGTAAAATTATTGAATATGGTGATAATCTTTCGCCGGCTGCCGCGTTTAAACAAATTACTTTTGATAATAAGGTCTTTCTCAATGATATAACATTTATTGATAGTCTTATGTCGGAAGTTTCAGGAATTTATCCTTCTATGATTGGGGTAGAAGAAACATCTGTCAAAACCGCTACCGAGATTACTACTAAAACTCAAGGGCAGATGACAAGGCTCGCGATGTTATTGGACATAATTAATCAGTATCTTGTTATTCCGAATGTTAAAAACGTTGCGAAATTATGCGCAGATTTTAAATCAGGAATTGAAACAGTCTTTATAAATAAAAATAATCAAAAAGAATTGATTATGATAGATGATAATGTCAGACAAGCTGATTATAAATACACCTATGCTGATAGAACCATGATTAATGAAAAATCCTCTAAGGCTGATTTGCTCGTACAAGCAATTGAAAAATTTGCACAACAACTTCCGCTTGATTTACCTGAAATATTTATTTGGTATTTTGAGCAGAAGGGTGTTGAAAACCCTGAAAGATTCCTCGCTCAACAACAACCGATTAATCCACAGGAGGCCTTAACGCAGGCTATTTCTTCTATTGGGCAAGTGCAACAAGAAATACCTGCTCAAGTATCTAATGCATAAGTTTCTTCATATGTGCACCTTTTATGTTGGCAGATGATGCAGTGTTGATTGATATTGTATCATCTGCCTGTTTTTATGCGTAAACCGTATTCTACAAAGAGGTTTAGTCGGTTAGGTTTATTAGGGTTGTTACGTCTTAATAAGTAAGAAAATTTTTTGTGTCTTGTTTTCTGCAAAACAAGGCACAGTTTTGTTGGTAATTTAATAGGGAGAAATCCCGGAAAGGAGTTTGCTATGTTTTATGGTGAACAAAAAAAGAAATGCGCAGGAACTTATAGAGTTTCAGGTTATACACGCGAAGATGGGACTAAAGTGTCGTCTTATATGAGAACGTGCGGTGCAAAACATGAAGGTAAAGATACCGCAGAAAAGGCAAAGGTAGAATATACTCTTACGGATGATGAAAGAGAATATGCTCGTAAAAAAGAATATTTGGAACAAATAAATAATCTGACTTTTGCATCAGTACAAGATAGTTTGACAGATGGTGTTGCACTATCATTACAACAATATATAGCAAAGCATGTTTCATTGCCATATGTATTTTGTGAGTATTACAATCTTTCACTTGACTATGATAAAAGATATAATAATAAAAATAATGTATATAAAAATTTTGAAGATATTAATGAATCAAAATTGAAAGAATTTATTAAAAAGGAATATGAAAATGAAAAGATATCAAATTCTACTCCTGTAGTTATTGTTCAGCCGGGTTCTCCTCTTGCAAATGAATTGATAATAAATTCTGATAAGTTATTTAATGAAATTAATAACCATATTATTAAGATAAAGTTAGGTGTATGTAAAAATAATAATTTTAGTTTTTCTTTCGATGCAAACCAAGATACAAATTTGTATTTAACACTTGGTAAGTGTAATGTATATAATCTTAAATATGATAAAGGTATTTATAGTGGTGCCGTTGTTGATTATTATGATTTTTCGTGGCTTAAACATTCCCCAAATTTAAAGCAAGCGATTTTTAATGCAGTTAATAATAATGCTGTCATTCAACAATGTAATGGAGAATTGACTCCTTATATTATAATTATACCGTTTATTATATATGAAAATTAGTAATTTACAGATAGTTGAAGTAATAAGTTATATACAAGATATGCTATGAATAAAAATGTAACGAATTGCCCTATTAACCATATAAAACTGAAGATAGGGCTTTCGTATACATATTTTTGTTTGAGTTTATAATTTCTGAATACAATAGTTTCGAATAGAAATATTATTGCAATCGGGATATAGATAATAATGCCTAAAACAAATGCCATAATAATAGTTGCAGATATATAATCATAAACATTTACTGTGAATATTAATAAAAACCATCCTGCTAACATTGTAAGATAACTCCAGAGATGGCTTTTTAACTGTTTAAATAAATTAAAATTATTAAAGAAATAATTATTGTCAACTTTTTCAATTGGATTTATAAAAAGTTTTTTAATTAGTTTTTTATGAAGTTTTAACATATATTGTATTACCTTAAACCTCTATTATTATATATCTGTTTTGGAAAAAATAAAGTATATATTTACATTTATTTTAAATGTGGTGTTGTGTTTTCCCCATTGGGAAGATTCTGAACAGTCTGAAAAACTACGCTTATGCTTGTTTCCCGGTCTTTCAGGATGATACCTAGAGTAAGTGCGAAACGTTGGACTCTTGTATTTGTTAGGGTTTGCCATTATTATATTTCCTTTTAGAATTCCTATTGCAGAATTATCTAAATAGAAAACAATATATGATTATACTTGCAGCTATTACAACAATAATAGCTGCAAGTATACCAAGATGCCAAATAATATTATAAATTTTATTCGTATATAAAAATTTATAATTAAGTTTAAAGTTCTTTAAAATAAATCTTTCAAGTACATATATTAATGGGGCTCCTATTAGTATTAAGAAGGCAAGATTTGTAATTGTTAGAATATAAAATAACCTAGAATTGTAATCAAGAAGTATTAGTAACCCGTTTACAAGTCCTAAAAGACCCATTAATGATATGTAATGTGAAAATAAATAAATTTTGTTATTGGGTGGTTTTATATCAATTATTTCTGACTTTACAGGTTTATATAATTTAAAAATAATAAATAACAACATAAGAAATATTGAGAAAAATATAATATTTTTATGTAGTTTTAACAGATATTCATTATAGCTGATATAGGTATTGAATTCTGTTGAAGAAAAATCGCTGATGATATATTTTGGTAATTTTTGTGCGGTATATACTATTGTTATGTCGCTACCTGAATATTCGGCTTCTATTAAATTGCCGTTTGTATCATATCTGTAATAATGACTGACATCACGGTCTTTTTCTATGAAGATAAGTTCACCATAAGAGTTATAATATAAGCCTACATCTTCAAATTTATACATTTTTTGCGCTACGTAAGGAAAAGTTTTGTGGATTCTGCTTCCTAATATTTGTATAAGTTTTTTTCTAACTCTTGTTTCCGGGTTTAGTGAAAACGGATTAATATTATCGTATGCATGACAATATGTGCCGTTAGTTTTGTCTCCTTTTGATTTTATATATTCTTGGAAGGTTTTGGGGTATTTTGTTGTGTCTATATGTCGCTCGTAATTTGTAAAAAGATTGGTAATTATTTTATCATTGTATTGTGGCAGGTAATTATCCATAGAATGATAAAATTTGTAATATCCTTGTTTTGTGAAGCTTCCGATACCGGCTTGAAGTATGTAGTTGCTTGCAAGTACTATTAAAAAGATTATAAAAATTTGTTTAATATAATTTATACTTTGTTTAATCATATTAATTATTATATATCTGTTTTTTGAAAAATAAAGTATATATTTACATTTATTTTAAATGTGGTGTTGTGTTATTTCCCCATTGGTAAGATCCTGAACAGTCTGAAAAACTACGCTTATGCTCGTTTTTCCGGTCTTTCAGGATGACATAATGTTTTGGTGCGAAATATCGCACTACTAAAATGAGCAGAAGGTAGTATTGGTTGTGGTTGTATTCTACAAAAGGTTTAGTCGGTTAGGTTGATTAGGGTTGTTATGTCTTAATAAGTAAGAAAATTTTTTGTGTCTTGTTTTCTGCAAAACAAGGCATAATTTTGTTGGTAATTTAATAGGGAGAAATCCCGGAAAGGAGTTTGCTATGTTTTATGGTGAACAAAAAAAGAAATGCGCAGGTCGAATTTTCGGTAGGGTGACGGCACAAAGTGCCTAACCCGTAACGTGGAGGAAAACCACGCTTTTCCGACCAGCCGAATAATTCGATTGCTTTAGAGTTTCAGGTTATACACGCGAAGATGGGACTAAAGTGTCGTCTTATATGAGAACGTGCGGTGCAAAACATGAAGGTAAAGATACCGCAGAAAAGACGAAGGTAGAATATACTCTTACGGATGATGAAAGAGAGTATGCTCGTAAACAAGAATATTATAACGATATTTATAATAGGATGACTTATGATATGTCTTTTGCAAATGTGCAAGAAAAAATGGCGAAATATATACCTATAAATATTCCATTCATTCAGTATTATCACCTATCAGTAGATTATGATAAAGAAAAGTCGAGGAATAAAGATAATGCGTATCAGGTAGTTCGAGATATAAACGATAAATATTTGCAAGAATTACTTATGCATTCATCCGAATGGGATATTTATGGAAGTACTGATGTTGTGATACCTCAGTATAATTCACCTTTATATAAGGCAGTAGTTAATTCCCCTGAAATAAAAAAGTTGATAAAAGATAATATTAATAAAATACAGAACGGTCAATGTGAAAAAAAGTTTCTGAACCTTAGTTTTAAACAAAATTTAAATACGCACTTGGTTCTAGGAAAAGCAAAATTATACAATGCTCATGTAGTAGGGGAATATGTATATGGAACATTGGTTGATTATTATGATTTTAATGAATTAAGTTATGGTGAAGAAGGAGGGGGAAATGTAATAGTGTATATTAATAATAATGCATATAGGCAACAACAACTCAAGCGTTTACGTAATTATTTAATCATAATGCCTGTACGAATTTATGCTATACCGTAATGCAAATAACAAGCCAGGATAAATATAATATTCATTATAGTTGATGTTATTCCTATTGTCCAAAAAACATTATAAAATGGGTTTGTTGTCAAAAAAACCCATTTTATTTTGAATTTTCTGAAAAATAACGATTCAATTATTAATATAATAAAACATACTATTAACCAATATGAAGTGAAAACTATTGCTGCAAAGATTATAATTGGTATATCATCTATTTTAAAATCATCGGTTAATATCATTATTGATAGTATTAAAAATACCCATCCCCAAATTGCCATCGAGTGTGACCATAGGTGTTGTTTTGTGTTTTGTAGTTTAGTGTATATGTTTTTTAACAGTTTCATCATATTAATTATTATATATCTGTTTGCTGAAAAATAAAGTATATATTTACATTTATTTTAAAAATATATTATATTTTGGATGTTGCACCATAGTTCTAGTATGGTAGATTTTATAACATAGTAAGTATGAAAATTAATATTGGAAATATAATTATTAACTGTCCTGTGTGCCAGAAAAAGTTATAA
>CAMDZX010000035.1 GCA_945910925.1 uncultured bacterium
GAGCTATTGCGGCTTATCTTATTAACTTGTCATTTTGGGCAGTTGGCAGAGCAAGCTCTACTATTCTGACCCGTCGCTTTCGCTCCTCCGGGAGCTATTGCGGCTTATATTATTAACTTGTCATCTTGGGCAGTTGGTAGAGCAAGCTCTACTATTCTGACCCCGTCGCTTTCGCAACATAGGTAAATTATATTATGCTCAAAAAATTTAATCAAGCATTTTCTAATTTACAGGTGCAAGGAACAAAGTAACGTTTCTGCCTTCAAGTCTTGGCGGCTTTTCGACAGCAATTGTATCGCCCTTTAAATCCTCCATGAACTTATTTGCCAAATCCATAGCAAGTCTTGAATGTTGCATTTCACGCCCTCTCAACATAACAACGATTTTTACTTTGTTACCCTGAGATATGAATTTGTTTATATTTTTTATTCTAACCTGATAATCGTGTGTATCAATCTTATAACGAACCTTGACTTCTTTTATATCAACGGTATGTTGTTTTTTCTTGGCTTCCTTTGCGCGCTTTTCAAGTTCGTATTTATATTTACCATAATCCAGTATCTTTGCAACAGGCGGTGCCTGATTAGGGCTTACTACGACCAAATCCAAATTAGCTTCTTCTGCCATCGCTAACGCTTTTGATGTTAAAACTACTCCGTGATTTTCACCATTTTCGTCTATTAATCTTACTTCTTTGGAACGAATTTTTTCGTTCATTAATACCTTATCCTTGCCGTTATTACGGTTTCCGTATCTTGTGTCCTCGTTTCCTATTGCTTGGTCTCCTTTATACTGAATTAATTTTCTGTAACGCAAATATAATAACACATTTCTCTTTTTTTTGCAAAAATATAATCAAAACTCCGGATATTTACTTACGAATAAGTTATCCGGAGTACAAATTTTTCCCGTAATTACAACACTTCCCTTCTTAATCGTCATTCAACCATTTATACGATAAAAGGCTGCTTGAAAATTCTTTATCCTCATCACCATAGAATATAGATGTATTTTTTATCATCGTATTTTCATCTTCAACTTTTCGTTTTGCCATTTTAGATGTCAAATTGTATGCTTGAATTTCCCCTGCAGTAACTTTTCCGTCGTGGTTTGTATCAATTTCTGAAAAATGGTCAAGAATTGTTCCCTGCATATCTGCGGAAATTCCACTCATTCCACCCAATTGGGTAATTTGTTGTCTTGTTAAACCCTGATTTGCAATCTGTGTCATCAAGGTTTGAACTTCATTAGTTGAAAGAGTTCCGTCACCGTTCTTGTCTAGTGTACCAAAGTTTTGGCTTAAATATGATGCAAATGTTGCACCCATACCGCCTGTGCTTGTTAGCAAGGTTGAATTTCCCATTGCCTCAACAAGATTGTTTTGGTTTAAACCGTCTTTATATAAGTTTGATAATATTGCATAAGAATTCGACATGCCTGCCTGTATCCCTGTTATTAGGGATGTTCCATTTAAATAACCGGACATTTTGGGGCTCCTATATATTTTTTACCTACAATATCATATTAATGATTTTTTTCTCATAATCAACCATTCATTTGAAGTATTTATTTTGTATCCATGACTTTTTTATAAAAAAATAGTCAAATGTCTAATATACAATTGAATATTTAAGTTATATGATATTTTTATCTTGGAAGTTTTAGATGGACACGGATGATGGAGTTAAGCGAGAGAGAAGTTGAAGTTTTAAAATGTCTGGCTGAGGGTATGGACAACAATCAAATAGCGGAAACGCTTATGGTTAGTGTGCATACAGTTAAAGCGCATTTGTGTTCGATTTTTGCAAAACTAAAAGTTAACGGTAGAGTTCAAGCTGCCGTTCGGGCAATTAAGTTGGGGATAATTTAATTATATTTAAACATGGAACCTTTTACCCCAATTTTTATTTGCCCTGTTTCACACAACTGTCCCAAATAATTTTACAAATAAATATCTGTAACGTAGAGTAGTTGCAGATATAGAATTCGCTGAATTGTGTCCGGACAATAATTTTTTAATTAGGTTACAGCCGTAGGGTAGACTTTAGTCTACCAACACATCAATATAAGTAAGGTACAATATTTCACACTATTTTGTTTTTTAGTTTAATAGCCACGGTAATTATCGAGTAATGTAAGCCCTGATAAGAAAAATATCTTTGTTATTTATTATTAATTTATTAAAAATTTATCGCGGACAGTAGTGTGTTTCGCGGGGAGTTTTAGTCTATAACAATTTCTCCCTGACGATAAATCACAGGTTCATCATCCTTAAACCCGACAACGGTTGATGCCAAACCTTTCGCAACAAAACCGTAATCAGGGATAACCAAATCAACTTTTTCCCCTACATATGCTATGGCTTCATCATAATTCAATGCGGGCGGTTCATGTGACAGATTGGCACTAGTTGTCGCAAGAACTCTTGAAGGAATACATCGGCAGATTTCTTGAAAAAGCTCGTTATCAGGAACTCTTATACCTACTGTTTCAAGATTTGACGTGATATATTCGGGTGTCTTGTCGGATTTTGGAACAACGACGGTCAATGCACCCGGAAAATATTTCTTCACGAGTTTTTGTGCAGTTTTTGGAACATCTTTTATGTAATCAAAAAGCGGATAAACATCATCTGACATTAAAATCAAAGGTTTTTCTTTCTCTCTGTTTTTTATCCGATAAATTTTTCTTACTGCTTTTTCACTTTCCGGCAAACAGCCCAAACCCCATACAGTATCAGTAACGAATGCAATAACGCCGTCATTTTCTAATATATTTCTGATTTTATTTTTTAACTGAACATCCATACTCTAAACTCTTTTAAATTTTCCCAACACCCTGTTAAGGATTTCTCCCACATAGTTTACCTTGAATAAACAACTTAAACCTACATATACCGTTAACATTTCTGTTGAAATTGCAACCAGTCTTGTAATAATATGACAATTTGTCATAAATCTTGCTGAAATGTAAGTAATCACAAAAGTCAATAAACCAACGAACATCATTTTTAATAAATTGATAAATAAATTCTTATAATCCATCTTGACTTTTGATGATATCAACAAGCCTAAAACTACCGCATTATAAAGAGTTACAAGCGACGTTGAAAGAGTTATTCCGCCTATTTGCCATCCGAGTTTTGTTATAAAAATATAGTTAAAAATAAACTTTAAAAGTATTGATGAAGATGCAATTAAAAACGGAGTTTTTGAGTCATCAAAAGCATAATAAACTCTGGTTATTGAATCCCTGAACACATAAGGAATAATAGATAATGACAGATACAACAACGCATCAAATACCATCAATGAGTCATCATAAGTAAATGCTCCACGTTCAAATACCAATCTTACACAATCAAGTCCGAGAGTAAAAATTCCGATAATGATAGGCATTGCAACAAAAAACAAAAGTCCTACGCCTTTATTAAAATATGTTCTTATTCCTTCAAAATCTTTTTTCGCAACAAGTCTTGTAAATAAAGGAAATAACGGAACAAGAAACGCCGTCACAAGAATCCCGACCGGAAATTGAAAAATTCGATTTGCATACCCCAGAGCAGTCCAAGCACCTTCACGCAAAGAAGATGTAAAAAACATATCAACATAGATATGAAGTTGACCTATCGTTGAACTAAAAACCGCCGGAACAAGGAGTTCGCATATTGATTTAAGTTCGACATTATTTTTAAAATTCAAATTAGGTTTAAACCTGAATCCGATTTTTTTTATTTGCGGAAATTGAAGTAAAAACTGACATATTGCCCCAACCGTCGTCGCCCATGCCAGTACAAGTCCGTAATTATCATTTTTTGCAGAGCAAACTGCTGCAATTATAACAATACTCATAATCATAGGCGAAAAATTAGGAAGCATAAACTTTTTATAAGTAATCAAAAGTCCGTAATATATTCCGACAATACCGCCTACAATAAACACGGGAGTCATAATTCTCAAATGCGTTGCCGCAAGAGAAACAAGTTCGGGTGTTCCGTTAGATATTATAATTCCCATTATCTGAGTTGAGAATAAGTAACATATTAACCCCAACATAGAAAAGAAAAATACGCTCAAAACAAGAAACGTATTATAAAGCCTGTTTACAAACTCACTCGGTTTTTCTTGAATATCAGGTATCAGTTTGGAAAACACGGCAACAGTTGCACTATGGAACGGACCGCCGACACCTCCCAGCAAAATTATTGCAAAAGAAGGTATTTGATACGCATAAAAATATGCATCCGAAACAATAGATGCTCCGTAGTATTTTGCCGTAACAACGTCACGCAAAAAACCTACTAATTTACTTAATATCGTAACCAATGCAATCAGCCAAGCGGCTTTTAAAATTCCCGAGTTTCCTTTGTCTGTTTCTTCCATAATTCCAATTTACTACAAAAATTTAACGTATAGATTAATTTTTATATTTCCTTTACTTAAATCATTTGTTACCATTCTGTTTTGACATGCCGGCACATATATAATTGTATTTATTTTGTCTTTTTTGATATAAGAAGATATATCAAGTTCGCAGCGTTGAATATTCATATACTTACTCAAATCAAAATTACAAACCTTGCCGTTTATATTAACCTGTAAAGCATTCAATCCTTTTCTATCAGGAATTTCAATCAATGCTTTATCACTTGGCGGATAAAATGTTTGCTTAACTGTCTGTTTATCAACTTCTACCGGTTGTGTGCCAAGATAAATACCTGTATAGTAATGCTTTAATATTTCTACAAAATTCTTCTTCAATTCCTTAGCCATATAACTTGCGCCATATTGACTCATCCCGACACCGTGTCCAAAACCTCCGCCGTATGCGGTTATTTGAGAAATATCTCCACAACAGTCCGTATCACATTTGAATACAACATTCGCACTTGGCAGGGCTTTTCCATCCTTAGTGAATAAACGTCTTATAACAAGTTCTTTTGATACTCTGAATTTACCTTCAGTAGTAACAATGTCCATATAAATTATTTTTCCTGAATTGCCACGTCTTATAACTTTCAATTCTTTCAACGTGCCGAATTTAGAATTATCGCAAAATTCAGGTTTAACAAATCCTGTTTTTGACTGTTTTAATAAATTTTGAACCAGTACATTTTCAAGTTCTTCTCTTTCCCACGTTCTTGTCCATCTGTAATATTTAGATTTGTTGTCATAGGATAAAGGAGTTGTTGAATAATACTCATACGCAATATCTTCTCTATTTAATGCCTGAGTACCTTTTATATCAGGTTTGGACATCAAATACGGTTTTAGCGGTGCAGGAAATTGTTTTGTATCGGGATCAGAAAAAGCATAAGAATAATTTTCCGTATACCCGCCTGCACAAGAACTATATAACGCCAATATCGGTTGATGATTATATATTGCAATTATACCCTCTGTTTCTTTAACCGCTTTGTTTCCAAGCTCTATTTCCGTGTTGTATCCGAAATAAACCTGACTTGCAACACTATCAACAACATCATACGCTTTTGAAACCTTTGTTCTTGGCATAATAGCATAGTTTCTTGCAGCAACTGCTTGTGCTTTTAATGCCTCTAATCCAAAGTGGGTCGGCATTTCGTTTGAAACCACACCTTTGAGATAATCTTCAAGTTCAATAATATTAATAAGATACAGGATATTTGGCTTTGTATTCTTTTGAACCCTTAATGCACCTCTATATAGTGCCTGCTTCCCTGCACGCTTAAGCTCTTTAACTCCCAATACTCCGTCAGGACAAGCAAAAACATAACCGTTTGGTGACTCAAAATAAGAGTCTTCATTTGGCACTTTAAAAGATATTATACCGTCTTTTATTGTAAACGTTACTGCTTGATAGGGTGGGATTTTAACAACGGTTTTTCTTGTATCAGGCTCACAAACATATCCTGTTTCCGTACTATAAAGAGCGACGCTGCCCCTTTCCAGAGTTCTAAAGCCGTTATCCATAATTCCTACACGAATTATCGGAGATTGTGTATCACCTTGTCCTATTGCAACATTAATACCAAAAACGGATATAATCAGTAATATTGTAAATACAAATATTTTTTTTATTTTATTTCCCAAGTTGTACCTTCTTTGGAATCCTTTAGAATAATACCTGCATTATCAAGAGCAATACGGATTTTATCCGCAATTTCCCAGTTTTTTTCTGCTCTTGCATTTTTGCGTGCTTCTATAACTTCTTCCATCGTTTCGTATGTTGTACCAAGTTCTCCGCTCACCTGTTTCAGTTTTTCCGCAAGTTCTTCTTTTGAAAGCTCAGGTTTTGAAAAACTAAACCCTAAAACGGTTGCTAATTTATACAGTATCGTAAATGCGTTAGGAACATCTTTATTAGCTTTATTCGTCAAATCAAAAAGAACCGCAAGAGCCTTAGATGTATTCAAATCGTCATCCATTGCTTCCGTAAATTCTTTATATTCTTCGGTTTGCGTGATATCAAACGCTTCGTCAACCTGCGTTTGTTTTGCATTAAGCATACGTTTTACACCCGCAGCAGCAGATTGGAGTGCCTCATCCGAGAATTCAACAGGCATACGGTAATGGTTTGTCAGTATAAAGAAACGGATTGTATTTGCATCATATACCTTCAACAAATCATCAATGGTTAAAAAATTACCTAGAGATTTTGACATTTTTTCTTTATTGATAGTTACAAACCCGTTGTGTAACCAGTAATTAACAAACTTACAACCGTTTGCACATTCGGATTGTGCAATCTCGTTTTCGTGATGCGGGAATATTAAATCCGCACCTCCGGCATGAATATCTATGGTCTTGCCAAGATGTTTTCTTATCATTGCGGAACATTCAATATGCCAACCCGGTCTGCCTTTACCCCAAGGGGAATTGTATCCGAATTTTTCATCTTTTTTCCAGAGTGCAAAATCGAGCGGATTTTCCTTCTTGTCACCTACTTCAATTCTTGCACCGCTCACAAGCGAATCAATCGGCTGTTTAGAGAGCATACCGTATTGAGGAAATTTTGAAACCCTGAAATAAACATCTCCGTCTGCCTCATACGCAAACCCCTTGTTTATCAAATCCTTCACGATTGATATCATTTCACCGAGAGTTTTTGTTGCAAAAGGTTCAATATCAGGTTTGAGATTGTTTAAAGCATTCATACTTTCGGTAAATTTTTTGTACCAAAAAGTAGAAACTTCTTCAGGAGTTTTATTTTCCGTATCTGCTTTTTTAAGAATTTTGTCATCAACGTCAGTTACATTTCTGCAATACGTGACATCGTATCCTTTGAACTTCAAGTATCTGTATAAAACATCCCAAGTAATATAACATCTGGCATGTCCTAAATGTGCATTATCATATACGGTAGGTCCGCAAACATACATCTTTATTTTATTTTCTTCAATAGGAGTAAATTCCTCTGATTTTGCAGTATAAGAATTAAATAATTTCAAAACTAAACCCTCTTTTTAAAATGTAAATTATAATTTTATTCTACTCCAAAAAAAACTGATGACCATACGTAGATTGTATATGATTGATTAACGTTGTAGGACAAGGAACATGTCAGAATGTAATTACTGTATGCAAACATTTTCCGTATCATACTGAAACTAAGTTGACAAAAGTTTTATAGCGATTTTAAAAGAGTACAAATGAAGTTTTATATATAAATTTATATCAGTTATTTATTTGCCAATGACCGTTTTTATTAGCACCGATTCTTTTGATTAATCCGATACCCTGTAGTTTTTTCATATTAGCAGTTACACTTTTCTTAGTAATTCCAATAATCCCTGCAAGTTCTTCTTGCGTTATAAACGGATTTTGCGTAATAGCATCAAGTATTTTTTGCTGATTTGTGGTAACCTTTATAGTAACCTTTGCGGTAACCTTATGTTCTGTTTTGATAATTTCTTCTATTGTAGTTAAAATCAACGAAAGCATAAATTCTATAAATTGAGTACTGTTAGCTATACTATCACTAACGCCCAGAACTTTATAATACTCTTTTTGATTTTCTTTTATTAAAGTTTCAACAGGAAGCCAAGCAAAAACTTCCTTCCATTCTTTTAAAATTACAGTCTGCCACAAACGCCCTATTCTGCCATTGCCATCTTGGAATGGGTGAATAAACTCGAATTCATAATGGAAAACGCAACTTTTTATAAGCGGATGAACATCGCTTGTTTTGAGCCATTCAAATAAATCCCCCATCAATTCAGGAACTCTACCGGCAGGGGGTGCCATGTGAACTACCTTTTCCCCATCAAAAATTCCGACACCATCCGTTCTATATTTTCCGTTTCTTTCTACCAAATCCTGCATCATAAGTTTATGAGCTTTTAGTAAATCTTTTTCTTTATACGGATTAAGTGATAAGAGCAAATCATATGCCTGAATGGAATTTTTTACTTCTTTTATTTCATTAGGATTACCTAAAACTCGTTTTCCTTCAATTATTGCTGTAATTTGTTTTAAACTTAAACTGTTATTTTCAATGGCAAGAGAGGAATGTATCGTTTTTATTCGGTTTTCTTTTCGTAGTTTAACTTGATGTGGACTATCCTGAAGCGAGTTTATCTCTCCAATTTTTTCCGAAATATTGGAGATAAGTTCAATTATTTTTGATGTAATTTCAAATGGCGGTGTGTACATTTTTATACATCCTTGTGTTATTAAATAACTCTTAACACCTATATTTTAGCATAAATAAGGGACTTTATACAGTCAATTTCTACTAAAACAGTTCCTCCTTTCAATAAAAGAAAACGAACCGTTTAGGTTCGTTTTAAAATGTGCTTATTATACATAGATTTTTTATTTACTTACTTTTGATAATTTTGTTCTGATTCCGTTTGCTAAATCAGGGCGACCGCTTTTTTCGTAAATTTCGGACATTGATTCCAAAAATTTTAAACTGTCAACTTTTGGTTGAATTTTTGGTTTAGTCATTGCAGTTGCCTGAACTCTGCTTTGTGATGGAGTATATCTTCTTTGAGGCTGCGCAGCAACAGGTTCTTCCATAAGGTTTCTTTTTGGCAAAGATGCCATTCTGGAATTTAATGTGGAAGGTTTTGTTGCCTGAGTGTGCATTTTCAAATAAGGTGATTGAGTACTGTTTTGATACGCCTTCAATCCATAATTCATTGTAGTATACGGTTTATTCAATGTAGATGTATAACCCGGTGTAAGGTTGTGAACATCTCTTGTATTGGCAATATCTCTTTCTCTAAGTCCTTGAGATAATCCCACTCTGATATCGTTGTCTTTGCCTCTGATTAATTTCGCACCAAGCAAGAATATTAATCCAAATAAACCAAACGTAAACAAAGTACTTGTTTTGGAGCCTGAAAAAAGTGATTTAATTATTGCAGCTATACCACTTAAATTTACTCCGCTTACTAATGAAGGTTTTGCCGTGTCAGGGTCTTGCTTATAAATCGGAGAATATGTATTCATTGGTGCGTTCAATAAAATTTCTTTTTTAGGATTTGCTCTATCAGAAACTTTAACAGAAGAAACCAATGAGTCGAAAGTTACTGTTGAGTTTGAAGCATTATCTGCTTGAAACATAATATTTAAACCGTCAACTCCGAACGGTTCCACTATAATATTATCAACGTTAGATACATTTTTGTATACCGTGCTTAAAGTTTTGGATGCTCTAATACCTTTAAGGCTCAATAAGATTCTGTTCGGAGCTTGAACCGTTTTCTTAAAAGAAACAGAACTGTCCGCAACAAGAACAATATTAAAACTATCTCCTGCCGGCTCTATTTGAACACTTTGTAATACATTATCTGATGCCATAACAGACATCGTCATAAATAAACTTACTAATAATACTAATAATACTTTTCTCATGAATCTATCTCTCTCTCCCTAATGATAGAGTACATGGTTTTCATGAGGCAGACATCAACCCAACGATTGAACTTTATGTAGACCATTTGGTCTAGAAGAAAATAATAAAATCATGGAAAACCATGTCACAGCATGGTTTCCGCCGTTTGTAATGTGTAAAAAAATCTTTTTTACTTAATAATAACCGGATTTATATTCAAACACAGTAATAACAATGTTTTTAGGCAAAATTAAAACTTTTTAAAAGGTAAACCTAAAGATTAAAATTTTCTTAACATAAGTTAACATATATATTTAAGTTTTTGATTTTTTAATAGAATTTTTTGAATGTTAATATTTTTAACATGAATTTGCGTAATTATGCTTAAATACTTGCATAGAAAAATTTTAGAGATAAAATAAAAGAAGTCGAAAATAAATTGTCCAAGTTTGGAATCTTGGATAGAAAGAAGGTAACCATGAAAAAAGGAATACATCCTGATTATAAAAAAACTGTTATCAAATGTGTATGTGGTAACGAAATAGAAACAGCATCTGTTGCAGACAACATTACAGTTGAAATTTGCAACAACTGTCACCCTTTCTATACAGGTCAACAAAAGATTCTTGACTCTGAAGGCAGAGTTGAAAGATTCAAAAAACGTTACGGACAAAAATAGTAACAGTTTATTGTTAAGATTTTACGGAAAAGAGGCTGAATTTTGTCAGTCTCTTTTTTTATGCTAAGATAATTAAGAACAATTAAAGGGAGTGGCGGATATGGAACATAACAACAAACCGGAAGTTAAACTTATAGCAAAACCTGAAAATCTTTTAAGAACTATATACACAGCATGCAGAACCTGTTATAGTGCAGAGTCGCCTCTGAATATTTTTGATGGCAACGCAGATGAAGAAAAAATGCTAAAACTTATTTCCCGTGTTGTATCATCAGGACACTACTCCACAATAGAACATATCCAAGTCAGTTTTGCAATCTCTAACGTGTCAAGAGCTTGCACTCACCAACTTGTAAGGCACAGACACATGTCATTTTCTCAAAAATCTCAAAGATACGTCAAAGAAAAAGGACAGTTTGATTATATTATTCCGCCTACCATCGAAAGAAATCCTGAACTAAAACAAAAATTTGAAGAATTTATGCAAGAGATTTCCAATAAATACCTCGAATTTACAGAGGCAGGAATTCCGGCAGAAGATGCTCGTTTTGTTCTTCCAAACGCAACTGCAAGTTCTATGGTGGCATCTTTAAACCTTAGAGAACTTATACATCTGGCAAACCTCAGATTATGCACACGTGCGCAGTATGAAATCAGGTTGCTTGTAAAAGGTATGTGTGATGAACTTGTTAAACAAGAACCTTGGCTCAAAGATTATCTTGTCCCGAAATGCGAACGATTAGGTTTCTGTGATGAAGATAAGTGCTGCGGCAGAATGCCTAAAAAAGAGGAAATATTTAATGTTAAAGTGCAGTAAGGAACGCAAGCCGTATGTCATCTTGGCATTAACAGTTTTTTTGTTCATTGTTTGCCTGTGTGTATTAAAACCGTCAATTACCATTGCGGAACATTATACCGTTTTTTCAAGAGTTAAACCTGAAATCTTACAATCAGCGCAAGTTTACGGAAGTATTCCATCATATATTTTGCCCGATATTTCGCCGATAGAATTTGCTTGTTATCCGTTTATTGCAAATCTTTGTTTCTGCGCAATCGGAGTATTTTTTATTACATTATTTGCATTTTTGATACCTAACATATTTTTCGCTTTTTCACTCGGTGCGATTACTATATTAATTTATACGTTATTTTGTATCAATTTAAGCAGAACGCAATATATTTGGATACCTGTTGTGTGGCCTGTTATAGTTCAGTTTTTTGTATTATTTACCGAAATAACAACAAAAGCTGCCGTAAAACAAACAAAACTTATCAATACCGTAAAATTATTCGGTTATGATATAAACAAATTTCCTAATTCCATACCGTTTATAAAAAATATTATTCAGCAGCCTAAAAAAACAGAAGTCACGTTATGTTATTTTAAGCTCAGGATGTCACAGGTGTATTTAGAAGAAACATCACCAAATGATTTAGTTTACGAAGTTAACAAAGTGTTTCAAACGGTTGTGGACGGGATACTTAAGCACTCGGGCATAATTGATAAAACAAGTAATGATATCATTGTCGGATATTGGATGAACAAAAATCATTCAACGGATGCTCTAAATGCGGTATTGGAAATTAATTCAAGGCTTCAATCCGAAAATATTCGACTTTCTTGCGGAATACACACGGAAAACACAGTTTTTGCAATATTAGGCAGCGAAAATTTTGCAAATTATACTGTCTTAGGTAGTGTTACAGATGTCGCATCAAGGCTTGAAAATGCCTGTGTATTTAACGGAACGCCTATGTTATTATCAAGCAGCACCCTTGCAAATCTCAAGGATAAAATCATCGCAACTCACAAAGGAAGTATTAGCATACATGGCTTAACCTCCCAAATTGATTTTTATGAATTTGTGAGGTTTATAGAAAATGATTAATTTTGATTACCTCACTCTTAAAGCATTTATGGAAGAAAATATTGATTTTCTTATTGACTCTCGGCTTCAAAAAATCCAACAACCGACAAGACGGGATTTTTTACTATCATTCAGGAACCGTTCCGACTCAAAAAAAATATATATCAATATTAACCCGACATATTTTCATCTGTGTTTTACAACTGATGAAAATATAAAAAAACGTGACATTATACTCCCTAAAAAACCGCCTATGTTTTGTATGTTACTGAGAAAGTACATTGAAAGCGCAAGAGTTCAAGATGTCAGAGTTCCGCATTACGAAAGGATTCTGGAGATAGATTTTAAATCCTCAAACGAGTTTGATGAAAATATAAACCTTACTCTCGCAATAGAGATGATGGGTAAATATTCTAATGTAATTTTGTACAATTCCGACACAAAAATCATTCTGGGTTGTGCGCACAACGTAGGCTCCGAAAAAAGCAGAGAACGAGAGGTTGCAGGCACAATACCTTACGTATATCCGCCCAAACAAACCTACAAAAGAGATATTCTAAGACACTCGGGAGAAATAAATTATGAAACCCTCAATGAAGATTTTTTAGGAATATCAAAAAATTTCCAAGAACTTGTGAAAAATATTCCGCTTGAAAAGATAAAAGATTATGTGGAATTAAAAAACACAACACCATCAATAGCCGGAAACAAATTTTCGTTGTATAGTGAACTTTTGGACTCTCCAATATTGCAAGATAGCGTAAATTCAATGATTGACAATTATTATGCAAAAGAGCAGGAGCAAATTTTATTTAAACAACTGTCACTAAAACTGCAAAATATTACGAATACAAAATACAAAAAAATCACTAATTCACTAAAAAAAATTAATTATCAAATCAATAAAAAAAATAAAGGTGAAGAATACAAAAAGTACGGGGACTTAATTCTGTCAAATCTGTATAACGGAAAAGATTACACAAAATCAATAACAGTAAAAGATTGGGATAATAATAAAGATATAGAAATTCCGCTTGATGATACTCTTACACTAAAAGAAAATGCCTCAAAGTATTATAAATTGTACAATAAATCCAAAGACTCGGGAGAAAAATTGATAACTCTTGCAAACGAAATGACTAGTGAGAAAGAATATCTTGAGCAAATAAAGTTTACAATCATAAACGCAGAGTCATTAAATGTGCTTAAAGAAATCGAAGCTGAAATATCAGATAATCCCAAACCTCAAAAAGAAAACGATACACTCATTGACTCTGTTATGATAAACGGTTTTAAAGTTTATATAGGGAAAAACAACCGTCAAAACGATATAATTGTTTCAAAAATTTCGCGGGGTGAAGATTACTGGTTCCATACACAGAATTGTGCAGGGTCACATATTTTGTTAAAAGTTCCTGATTCAAACGAGCCTGACGAAGAAACAATTTATGAATGTTGTAAACTCGCAAAACAATATTCAACCGCCAAAAATTCTACAAAAATCGGAGTAATCTACACAAAACGTAAGTTTTTGAAAAAACCTCCAAAAGCAAATCTCGGGTACGTAACATATAAAAATGAAAAAGAAATCATTGTTGGAGATTAAAATGCCCGCCGATTCTCGACGGGCATAAAATTTTAAACAATTGTTTTTATCCAACCTTTTGGAGCTTCGATTTCTCCATATCGAATTCCGGTGAGAGTTTTATAAAGTTTTTCCGAAACAGGACCTCTGCCGTTTTGAGAATTTGCAAAACTTATTTCCTTGCCATGATTCTT
>CAMDZX010000036.1 GCA_945910925.1 uncultured bacterium
TGAAGACGCTCTTAACAAGCAAAAAGTACAATTCAAACAAATCGGCGCAGACGGCTCTGCAAATTATGTAGACGCAAGTGTTCAAACATTATTGGATGCCGGCTATCAAATAAAAGTATTAAGCGGAAATACTTGGTATGATTTTGATAGTATTGCTGCTAACGGTACTATTAGCAGTACAAATGCAAGTGCCAATTGGAAACCTTATGAATCTACAATTACGGAAGTGACTGTAACTGCTCTAACTGGGGATAAAAAAGCCGGAGAAGTTGTGACAGGAGTAGCTCCTACTGCCGGTACATTTAAACTCGCTGAACCTGCAACTACCGGCGCAACAAAAGTAAAAGCGTATAAGCAACTTACAGCTGATACAGCTGTACAGAATAAACTTGCAGCAATAGATTTCACAAGTATTGAAGTATTGAGAAATCTTGTTGAAGCCGGATTTGTTGTATTTGAAAAACCAATGTATGACGGTACGTTCTCAGAAGTCAATATCGCAACAGATACGTCGTTACAAGAAGTTTCAGACGAACTTGACCTTAAGAAAGCAGAAGCTAAGTACGAAGCAGATATGAGAAAAATCAACAATAAAGACAAGAAATTTGATACCGACTTAGCAGCTATGGAACAGGAAAGAAACGCTATCAAAACAGAAATCGATACGTTGAAAACAGTTGCAAAAGACAACGTTGACAGAACATTCAAACTGTTCTCATAAGTTAAATAAGAATTTAGTTATAGTTAAGTTAAAAGAAAGGATTAATTTAGAAGACTCAAAATATAATTTACCACCAAACAAAAGGAAGATGATTATTTTCATCTTCCTTTTTGTAATATGCGTTTTTTATTGTTTATTCCTTTAATAGTTTTTCTGCAAGCGGTTCTTCCACTTTGCCGTTCAAAGTTTTAGATACTCTTTTTATGTTTTCTGCCATTGTTTCCATTTGATTTGTCCAGATAAAGTTATCAAGGACATATTTTTCACCTTTGGCAAAATCTCCGTCGACTTGAACTCTTACGATTTCTTCAAGCATTTTTCTTGCAGTCGGAACCATTTTTTCGATATTAACTGTCAGTATACCTTTCATATCAATTGAGATTGCTCCTTCTTTTAAGAAATAATAATTTTGCATAACAGAACGAACTCTATGTGCTTGAGCAAGCGTTGGTTTTGATTTTAGCATATTATCTGCAGCATACGTAACTATAATCTGGTCACGCTGTTCTTTTGTGTACATACCTTTTTCAGTCAGGATATCCAGCATTGCAAGTGAGGTCATATCCGCCTTGTTTTCTTCAATAATAGATTTATATTTCCCGAGAGCCTCAGTTCCCGAATTAGGTCCGAGAGAGTGAGCATTCTCATGCCCGATGGTAAACCAATGGTCAGCCTCGTCGTTATAATATTTATGTTGTTCTTTATTTAAAATTGCATCAAGTCTATCTTGCATTTTTTTCTTGGCATCTTCGCTTGTAATCAAACGTATTTGTCGATGATATACGTTTCTTCTTCCGCCTCCTATTGAGATAGACAGTTTGTCATCATTCGGAAGATTCTCTGCAAGTGTAATTCCTGCCCTAAATGCTCCCACATCACCCGATACGGATACTAAATCAACATCAACCATTGTTTGTTTTGATTTTTTATCAGGTGAAATATTTTGAACGTATTCGTCTTTAAACGGCATATTTTGAGCCATAACAGGTAAGAAATCTTTTACTTTTAGAATTGCTTCAGTTCCTCGTTTATTTACAATTCCGACCCTGCCACCAAGAAAATCTTTTGCAACAGGTGTAATTCCGTTTTCTTCAAGAAGTGTTTTGAGTTCTTCATTTTCGATAACTGTTTCTGTTAATTCATCCGAATAATTTTCTCTTGTTATTGTAAATTCCAATGGTGTATCTTGAAGCTCTGCCCATTTTTTATCCGCATACGCATCCAACATCGGGTCTGCCATTCTAAGTGCTTTTGCCTGTAATACAAGGTATTCGTTAAAGTCAGAATTAGTAGATAGTTGTGCGGCTTTTTCAAGTTCGTCAGCCATTAGTGCAAAATCCGATTTGAATTTATCAATATAATCAATACCAACAAGTTCATCTCCGATTCTTTCGACAACCGAACGTTGGTTTAAAATAACTTTTACCGCATCTGATTTCCCTTCTTTAAGCATTTTTATAATAATAGAATGAAATTCTTTCTTGCTCAAGTCTTCGGGATAAACTCCTTTGCCTGCTAATTCATGAACTCCTTTGGCAAGTTCAATAATGTTAGTTTCTCTATCAACGGCACAAAGTCCTTTTTGTGCATCATAAAGGATTTTTGTCAGTTCTGCCTGTTTGTTTCCATTTGCTATTTCGTCATTTAAAAATTTTTCAAACGGCAGGTTATGATGATTATCTAACTGTTTATTTATTTTTTCCAAGATATATGCAGCCTTAACCAAATGAACAAGAGCTTTTTTATCACCGTCTTCAAGAGAAGAGTATTCAACAGAGGTTGGCTCTAACATTTTCTTTGTAGTTAAATAATCCTTGTGCGTACGTTTTTCAAGTTCTTCCATTGAAAGATTTAATTCATATTTTGCCATAATATATCCTTTCACAATATCTCCATTCTGTTTTATCATACATCCGCTTTCAAATATAAACTACAACCATAATTATCTTGTATAAGTTTAATTATTATGATATAATCTACCCGAAAAGAGGGCGTTTTATGACAAATATAATTATTTACAGCGAAAATAAAGAAAGTAAGATAAAAGATTTACTTGCGGATTTGGATGATGTTGATGTAAGGGTGGAAAGTCCTGAAGAAATGAGGGATTTTGCAATATTAAATCCTGCATTAATTATCCCTGAAAATGTTCAAAATTTAAGTAATGTATTAATGACTACAAAATTTACCTGTCCTTTGTTATTCTTGGGTGAGCTTCCTGAAAATACAATTGTTAGGGCCGAAGGTTATGATTTTATTAAAGAGCCTATAACAAAAAAAGAACTTGAAATAAGAGTTAACGCTCTTTTGAAAATAAGTTATTACAAGAATAGAATGAACGAAGTAAGTACTACGGATGAGTTAACCGGACTTCACAACCGTAAATATCTTCAAGAACAACTTGAAGCTGAAATTTCACGTTCAAGACGTTACGGTAATAAGTTGTCTTGCATATTGTTTGATTTAGATTTCTTCAAAGTCGTGAATGATATGTACGGTTATGAGTGGGGCGATATTCTTCTCAGAAAAATTGCAGGCATGCTTGCAGAAGCAGCCAGAAAAGAAGATATTGTTACTCGTTACGGAGATGAAGAATTTCTTATAATTCTTCCAAATACTTCGGAAGAAAATGCGTTTATTTTTGGCGAAAGATTCAGAAAGGAAGTCGAAAAATTTGAATTTATTCCTGCAGGAGAAGAAGAAAGACACCAAATTACAATATCTGGTGGCATATCAACTTACCCTTGTTTGGAAAATGTTACAGAAGATGCAAATACTGTTATAAGATATGCAGAGCATGCTCTTTATAACGCTAAAAAACGTGGTAAAAACAAGGTTGTTCAATTCTCAAAAATGAATTTGGAATACTAATTCTTAGCAATTTTTTTAAGGGCAAGCTTGAGTTTTTCAAGCTTGTCTTTTTTAGTGCCAATCCCAGTCAATAGCATTGTTGAAACAGGATTTGTTTTTTCATCTTCAATTCCCATATTATAAAGTTGTTCTGAAAGTTCTTCGCCTGTCAGTCCTTGTTTTTTTATAAGAATTTTGGTTATGTCATCTCCGCCAAATTTGTATCCGGGTAAATCCTTACGTAAATTTTTTATATTAGATATCAAATTTTTTATCTCTTTTTTCCCCCTATTTGATGCCAGAAATCTTATATTATGTTCTATTGTCATCAAAAGCGGATATGATGGGGATGTCGTTGTAATCATATCAAGTTTTAAATCAATATCACAATTTACATGTAAAAGTGCCGTCGGATTTAGTCCTCCTGCTGTTTTATGCAATGATTGAACAGTAAAATCTGCATATTGTATTGCCGATTCAGGCAACTCATCCGAAAACGGATATAATGCACCGTGTGCCTCATCTACAATCAGATAAGTGTTATTTTTTTTGCATACTTCTTTAATCTCTTTAATATCCGAAACGTATCCTTCATAAGTCGGAGAAGTTATAATAACTGCTTTTATATCTTTTGTGATGTATTTTTCGGGATTTTCAAATCCTCCTGCAACTCCAAAATCATTTATGGGTAAATCATAGAAAATTGGGTTACCGCCTGCAAGTTTTACCGCATTGAGGTGGCATCTGTGTGCATTTTTCCATATTAAAACATTATCACCTCTGTTTACAACAGATAATACTGCCGCTATGATTCCTGAAGTTGAACCGTTTATTAAAAATTTTGTTTGTTTTGTTCCGTATATTTTTGTCGCATACTTTTCTGCACCGGTAAGCATATCTTCCGCAGCATGTGTATCGGTTTCCGATACATCATATTTATAAAAATGACGAAATTTATGGAATAGCGGAAATTTTTGAGCATGTGAAGGTGTCGTAAAAAGAATATTCTTGTATGTCTTTTTAATAAGTTCTTTAAAGCTCAATTTCAGATTCTCCAAGATTGAAATCCGCATCCTCAAATGCAAAGTTTTCTTGTTCTTCCTCATTCTCTGAATCTCCGGCTGCGTTTTTAGTAACTATTTTAAGTTTTCTTTCCAGTTCTTCAGGAGAAATTTTTGCGTTTGCTTTAATTAATTCTTCGTATATTAAGTCTTTATAGTCAATAACAAGCTTCTTTTTAGGATTATCTAATATTAATCCTGCAAGCCACCCAAGAGTTCCAATGAATAATACTCCGGGGAAAATATGGCGCATCGCATCGTTGACGGAATAATAGTCTATTGACCAATGTTTGCATAGACAAATAAATCCAACAATTAACAAATTTGTACACGCAAAAAACAGACAGAAAAATCGTCTGAAAAAAGTACTTTTATGTCTATATATTTTTCTTCTTTTGCGTTTCTTTGTTTGCATTATTTATTATCGTTTTCCATACTCTTTTTCATGCAGAAGTGCACCAAAGACATTTTATCAACATTGCTGAGTTGGGTAAAACGTCCTGAAATTGTATACGTTCCATCATCACACTTTTCAACTCTTATAAGTTGATATTTACAATGTACTTCAATTTCATCATTCAATTGAATCGTAACATTATACTCATATTCAATATTGATGTTTTCTTTAGTTTTGAGCTTCATACCGCCGGCAGAAAGGTCTAATGTTCTTACATGATGTACTGTCCCTTCATGCTCAAGTTCAAGATTTTCTAAGAATTTAATACGCGTGAATTTTCTGCGTTGTAAGAATCTGTGTTTTTTAGGATTAGCTATTGCAACAACATTCCCATCAAGTTCTCTGATATATGATTCAAAGTACAAATATCCGTTATCGGTTAAAGAATAGAAGTCACATATATGTTTTTGCATGAGCCCTCTTGGAACATATTTCAATTTCATTTTGAACCCTTCCATTGAAACTTCCGTTATTTTTCCTTTGTTTGTATCCTTAAAATCGTGCGGAACGATTGTTACAATCTGATCTTTTTTTAATAATTCACGCATGCTTTCACCTTTCTATCTCTTATTAATAGGAACTCTTATAAGTCCGATTGATTTTGCCTTTACATTCTGTGTAATTTCATTATACGACATAATTGCGATTTGAGGATATGTTCTTTCAATTAATCGTCTAAATACCAACCGAATAGGGGATGAACATAATATAACAGGTTGATTTCCTGTCGTTGTAATCGCTTTTTCTAATTCTGTATTTAATGTATCCAACAATTTTCTTGTAAAATCAGGGTCGAGAGTAAGATTTTGTCCGTCAGGACTTACGCCTTTCGCTATTGTTGTTTCAACATCAGGCGCAAGAGTTATGGCAAGTAATTCTCCCGTATCTGCAAGGTTTTGTTTACAAATATTACGAGCAAGCGCTTGTCGTACTTGTTCTGTCAGGTAATCATGATTTCTGTTAACTTTTGCATGGACACTTATTGTTTCCAGAATGGTTTTTAAATCCCTGACCGCAACACGCTCTTTTAACAGGTTTTGCATAATAAGTTGTACATCAGCAACAGATACATCCTTCATTACATCAGCGACATATTCTTCTGATACTTCTGTTTTTAAGTTGTTGATAAGTTGTTGAACATCCGCACGTGACAAGATTTCAAACGCATTTTTCTTAATAACCTCAGTAAGGTGTGTAGATATAACAGCAGACGGACTGACAACGGTGTATCCTGCTAACTCTGCATCATCTTTGAACTTTTCTTCAATCCAAAGTGCAGGAAGCCCAAACGCAGGTTCTATTGCATGGATGCCTGTAATTCCTATATCTTCAGCTTGACCGCCAGCATTCATTGCAAGTGATCTGTCAGGATATATTTCACCTGATTCCAAAGCTACACCCTTGAGTTTTATTTGGTAAGAATTAGGCGCAAGTTGTAAATTATCCCTTACTCTTATTGATGGTAAAATAATACCCAAATCCAGTGCGGTTTGACGTCTTATTTGTGCGATTCTTTCAAGTAAATCTCCGCCCATTTCGATATTCAAAAGCGGTACAAGTCTGTATCCGACCTCAATTTCTATTGTTTCGACGTTCAATAGTTGCATAATGCTTTCTCTTGATGCTTTTTTATCCTTCTTAGCTTCAAGCTTCTTTTCTTGTGCCTCTTTCTTTTCTTGAACTTCTTGTTTTTTGATTTCTTCTTTCTTTTCTCTACTCTTTAGAAATGCACCTGCGCCTGACGCTGCACCAATCATTAAGAATGGAAGTGTAGGCATCCCGGGAACAAGTCCCAAAAGAGTTAATAATCCTGATAACACACCCAAAATACGAGGATCGGAGAACATTTCTTTGTCTATATCTTTAGACAAGGATTCATCCTTACCTGTTGCACGTGAAACGATTAAACCTGTTGCGGTAGAAATCAATAGTGCAGGAACTTGTGAAACCAAACCATCCCCGACAGTTAAAATAGTATAAGTAGAAAGTGCTTGCGCAAAGCCGATTTTTAACTGTACCATACCGATAATTAAACCACCGACAATGTTTACAAGCGTAATAATGATACCTGCGGTTGCATCACCTTTAACGAATTTTGAGGCACCATCCATGGTTCCGTAGAAGTCTGTTTCACGTTCAAGTTTTTTTCTTCTCTCTTTTGCCTGCTCCTCATCAATGATACCCGCATTTAGGTCGGCATCAATACTTAATTGTTTGCCCGGCATTTTGTCTAACGTAAATCTTGCGGAAACTTCAGCAACACGTGTTGCACCACCTGTAATAACCATAAAGTTAATTAATACAAGTATGATAAATATAATGAATCCGACAACATAATTCCCGCCGACAACAAACTCTCCGAAAGAGTGGATGACGTTACCGGCTTCTCCGTATAGGAGAATTAATCTTGTTGAGGATACGTTCAAGCCTAATCGGAACAGAGTTGCGATTAACAAGACTGTCGGGAATGATGAATAATCCAACGGTTCTTGCGTGTATAAACAAACAAGAAGTATAATAACCGCAAGAGATATGTTTATTGTAAGCAGGATATCAAGGCAAAAAGCCGGAAGCGGTATAATCATCATACAAACGATTACGACCAAACCCACAGCGAGTATGATATCATCATTCTTTAAAATTTTTGCCAGTTTTGATAAATCCACTATGTATTACTATCCTTCTTGTTATAAACGTACGCTAAAATTTCTGCCACCGCCACATACAAGTCTGATGGTATTATACCATCAACCGGGACTGTGTTGTATAAAGCTCGTGCAATTGGACGATTTTCTACTATCGGTACATTATTACTTTTTGCAATCTCTCTGATTTTGAAAGCAACATAATCAATCCCTTTTGCCACAACGATAGGTGCGGGAGCAACATTTTTGTCATATTTTATGGCAACGGCATAATGTGTCGGATTGGTTACAACTACATCTGCTTTCGGAACATTCGACATCATGCGTTGTTTTGACATTTGAATTTGAATCGATTTAATTTTTGATTTGATTTTCGGATCTCCTTCAATGTCTTTGAATTCGTCCTTAACTTCTTGTTTTGTCATTTTTATTGATTTTTCGTATTCCCAATCCTGATATTTTTTATCAAGAAATCCCAGAATAATCATTGCTATACACATATTTATAAGCATCTTAATGAGGATTGAACAAATAACCCCCAAAGATGTTGCAGGATCGGCCCCGAGAATTGCGAAAAGTTCATCCTTTCTTCCGTTTGCTGTTGCATAACCGCAAGAACCAACAACGACAATTTTTATAACAGATTTTACAAATTCAACAATGGTTCTTGGTTCAAACGGATTAAAAAGTTTTTTTGCGTTTTGCAAAACTCTGCTTGGGGCAATATTATTAAAGTCAAATTTAATTTTTTCTATTGCAAATACCTGACCGACATTTATTCTTACAATAATCAGAGCCGCAATAGCAAGAGTAAGAAGAAACGGCAGTACAACAGATACACAGACCTTAAAATACGGAGCAAGAACTCCCATAATATTATCTGTGCAAACAAAATCAGGGCTGATATTGGTAAATGTAAATCTGAGTAAACCTAACAGTTTGTCCATCATAAACTTACCCATAACGGTAAGTAACGCTACCGATATGGTGATAACAAGAGCAGATGACAAATCTTTACTCTTGGATATATTCCCACGTTCCCGTTCTTTCTCTCGTCGACGGGGGGTCGCGGCTTCTGTCTTTTCTGCAGCTGACTCGTTTCCCATAAGATATACGGTTGGTTATAATAAACCGAACCTACTCCTCATCAAGTTTTGTACGTACATTAATATTCTATCATATACAAGCTTATATAAAAAATCGTAACGGATATGTTACAAACCTTTTGAAATAAAAACAAGTCGAAAACAATTTCCTGTTTCGACTTGTTTTTGATGATTAATTTATTCTAACCTTTCTTCTTGGTTTTATCGGCAAGTTCACTATCCAGTCTTAGGAATACTGGATGTATATCAGCTTTATCAATCAAGTGTCCGACTTTTATATTGTCGGCTTTTAAATCCTGTAATTTGATTGATAAATCATAAGATAGTTGTTTTGCCATATCTTGTGCAATATTAGGACAGTATGGATAAATAAGACTTGAAACAACACACATTACATCAAGAACTGATGTTAAAACCTGTCCGCATTTATCTGTTTCTCCATTCTTAGCAAGTGCCCAAGGCTCAGAGTCTGTAATATATTTGTTTGCAGCATCGACAAGTGACATTATTTTTAATCCTGCTTCTTGGACTTCGTAATAATCAAAATGATGCATAACTTCTTTTGTTGTTTTTTCTGCAAGTTCAGAGAGTTCCGTATTCACCTTAAATTCAGGTTTTATATCCCCATCAAAGTATTTAACAAGCATTGAAAGGGTTCTGTTTAGAAGGTTACCCATTGAATTTGCAAGGTGTGCGTTTACTTTTTCTTTGAAATCGTCATCGGAATAGTTGCCGTCTTTACCGCAAGGTGCAGCAGTTGACATATAATATCTGAAAGCATCCGGCTGAGTCAGTTCAAAACTTTCAAGTACTGAGGTTGGAGAAATTACATTACCCAAAGATTTTGACATCTTTGTTTCGTCAATCGTAATCCAGCCGTGTGCAAGAATATGTTCAGGTAACGGTAATTCAAGAGCCATAAGTATTGCCAACCAGTATATGCTGTGGAATTTAAGAATGTCTTTTCCGATTACTTGAACATTGGCAGGCCATAGAGATTTGAATTGTTCGGATGAACCGTCAGGATCATATCCAATTGCTGTAATATAGTTTGAAAGTGCATCAATCCAGACGTATATTACTTGTTCAGGGTCATCTAATACATCAATTCCCCAAGTTACATTTGATTTTGCACGAGAAACCGATATATCTTCAATATTTTCTAATTGGTTTAAAACTTCATTTGCACGGAAAGCAGGAACTATAAAATCAGGGTTTTGTTTAATGTGTTTTATAATTGCATCTTTGTATTTAGAAAGTTTGAAGAAATAGTTTTCTTCACTGACTACTTCAGGTTTCTTTAGGTGGTCAGGACAAAGTCCGTCTTCCGTTAAATCTTTTTCATTAAGGAATGCTTCGCATCCGCTGCAATAAAGTCCTGTGTACGAATGTTTGTATATATCACCTTTTTCAACAAGTTTTTTGAATATTTTTTGAACAACTTTTTCGTGATAATCATCGGTAGTTCTTACAAAGTGATTATAATCTATTCCAAGCGCTTTCCAAGCGTCAGTGAACATCTGAGCATTTTTATCACAGAGTTCTTTCGGTGTAATTCCTTTTTCTGCAGCGGTTTTTTGGATTTTAATGCCGTGTTCGTCAGTTCCTGTTAGGAAAAATGCATTATCGCATCTTTGTGTAAAATGTCTGAAAATTACATCCGTTAAAATCTTCTCGTAGGCGTGACCTATGTGTGGTGCACCGTTAACATAATCAATTGCAGTTGTTGTATAAAACTTGTTCATTGTTATAACCCCTTCTTTTTCCAGAAAAGATTATAACATAGACATGTTAAGCTGTAATCCTAAGATTTTTATTTTGGTTCAGTTGACTATAATAACCGTTTACTCTTTGAACATATGTTGCATCACTTGCGCTATGTGTTTTTAAATATGATTTTGCGCCACCGATACCTCTGTTATATGCAAGCAGAGCTTTATCATAATCGCCGCCAAAGGTATTTAGACATTGTGCAAAATATTTGCAGCCTTGATTTAAATTGTTATCAATATCAGTTAAATTACCTTTAAAATATCTTGAATTAAGCTGCATAAGTCCGTAATCGCTTGTTGAAGAAACTGCATTCGGATTAAAACCGGATTCGTTCATAATAAGAGCTTTGACTCTATTTGGGTCAATTCCATATTTATTTGCATACTGTTCAATTTTAGCATCGTATTTATTTGAAAATCCTTTACTGACAGATGCATTTCCTTGACGGCGTTTTTGTTTAATATTGTTGTCATTTGTTACGATTGTGCTTATTGTATATGGATTAAATTCTTGAAAATCCGAATTTTGACTTGTTTCTTGTGTTTTTGATTGAGTTTCGGTTTGAGAGTTATCAAATAATGAGCCGTTAGCATCAAATCTTTTGCCGTTAAATTCAAACGATTCTCCATCCCAAGATTTTACAGTACGATTATATAGTCTTTTTTCTTTGCCAGCATCAACTTCTTTATTATCATTTCCGCCATATTGTTTTGAGTCACATAATGTGCCGATAGCTTTTCTGTATCCTTGTAAAGTCCCTAATTTTATACCCATAATAAGTCTTAATTCCCCTATATATTAATAAAGTATTTTTATTGGGAAAAATTGACTTTTATGTTAAGAAATATTAATAAATTCCGTTAAGAACCTTCAAAGCCTGTGCCTCAACCTTATCAGCACGAGTGATGGCACTATCAACTAAGCTTCTATCACCATCATGGTGGCTTGGTATCGGTGCAGGAGTTTCTGCAGGAATATATTCTCTGTCTTTACTGTCATATGGGCTTATAATACCTTCTATTTCACATCTTTCAGACGGAATATAAGGTGGCTCCATCATTATATGTTCGCCGTTTGCCGTTTGTTTAATAAGATTATCATCAGGCATGTTGTCGATATTAACAGGAGTTTTTTGTTCTTGAGGTGTATTTACGTTTTGAGCCGTATTTTGTGCAGGATTTACCCCTTGATTTACTCCTTCATTTACCCCTTCGTTTTCTCCTTCTGCCTCAGGTTCTTCATAAGGTTTTCCGAAGATAGCACTTGTAACACCTGATATTACTTTATTAACAAGAGGTTCGCATAAGCACATATATATTGCAAATCTTAGAGGATATCCGATAGCATTTTTACCTATCATAGGGAGCATACGTTTTATGTTTCTGAACTGAGCAGCTCTTTTTGCACTTCCTGCGAGTTCTGATGTTTTTTCTTTGAATGGTTTCGGTAATTCAAGTGCTACACTTAATCCGCTACCGAGTTTAGCAAGATATTTTTTGATTCCCGTTAACGGAGTTTTAGGAGCTTTTAAGTTGGTTTTTATTGCATTCCACGCTTTATTGTAGGCAGCTTCATCTTTGTAAACGTGATTATCAACATTTTTGTTAAATATCTCCAGAGCTTTTCTAAATTTATCAACTTCAGCTTTATTCTTACCGAGATACTGCAAACCGTTTACTGAGTGCATTAGTTTGATAGCCAAAGGCATGGATGCAATCCAAGAAACTGCATCGACAGTTCCGCCTACAGCAGTCCCTATTTTTTGTTCTTTAGGCGCATTTACAGTATTTTTCAACGCCACACCAAGCCCTAATGCTACCATTATGCTTGCAAGTTTACCACCGTTAAAAGTCAGACCCCTCATAAATAGTTTAGGAATTTTTGCAAAAGTTTGCCCCAGTTTGGAAGCATGATGAGTATGGCTGGTTAATTTATTATAGCTCATACCAAGATTTGTAGAACGTTTTGTAAATATTCCCAAGAATGGAATCCAAGAGAATCTTCCTTCAATTGCCTTAGCCAGTTTACCGCCTTTTTTACAAGCTGCAATGATTTGTTGTTCGTATTTTAAAGGATCTTTTGCAAATTCTTTGCATAAAGCCTCATCAACACCTAAATGTGAGATTTTGAGTTTTTTGATTTCTTCTGCTATTTTTGCCGGGTCAAGAGCATCAAATGCTTGGGCAGTACCGCCTAGTCTTATAAATTCCAGTTCTTGAACTGCACGTTTTTGATTTTTAATTTTTCCGAAAAGATTTGTTCCGTATTTTTGTTTTAATTGTTGAATTTCAGCTTTTGTTGCTCCTGCTTCTTTTAATGTATGAGGAGTTTCGTTAAGATAAGTTGTGATCGTTTTTGTAGCTTCTTCTAAATCTGCATGTTGCTGTGTATTCATGAAGCCAATAACTTGACTATTTTCAGGTTTAGTTGGAGTGTTAAACATTGCACTCAATATTGGTTTCTTGTCAATAAATGCTTTCGCACTTGTTTTGAAACTGCTAAGTCTATTTTTTGTGCCTTGTACAATTCTGCTGTTTCCGTATTTATCCGTTAACCAGTCTCCAAAGCGTCCTAATTTTGACATAAGTGTTTTATCATAATCCTTGGTACAATTGTTATTAAATGCATCCATCAATTTGTTAAGACCAAGCCATGTACCAAATATATATAACGGTGTTGGAATCCCGCTACCTTTTCCTTCTTGTTGAAACGTGTCTGCTTGCGGGGTTGAATTAACGCTTTGATACCCTTTTCTTGGTGCAGAAGTTTGCGGGTTAGATTGAAATCTAACATTTGGGTTAATGTTTTGTTGTTGGTATCTTCTGACTTGGTCATCAATAAGAGTCACGTATACAATTCCCCTATAACTTAACTTACTTAATAATATAAAAACAATTTTTTTATAAATATTGCGTATTTGTTAAGTAATATTAAGTTAATCTTCAATCGTAGAGGCTTTTAATAGTTTGTTAATGTCAGATTTCATAAGGCTTCTGAGATCGCCTTTAAGCTTAAAATATTCTGCAAATTTTGGGGTTGTTCTGATATTAAGCGAGCGTCCGTTTTTATCCTTTGTTCGGGAAATCAAACCTTTGTCCAAAAGCTCTTGTACGTGTTCGTAAGCATTGGAACGTAATTCTTTCAAATACGCCTGACGAATTGGTTCTTTTAGGGCGATAACCGTTAAGGTTTTTAAGACAGGAGGTTTTAGTTCAACAGGGCAAAGCTTTTCAACAATATCAAGATGTTCTTCTTTGACCTGCAAGATATATCCGTTTTCATCATCAATTTCCAAAGCACCTTCTCTGGATGCGTAATCCATAATAAGCTCCAGAAGTGCTTCTTCAACTCTATCAGGTTCTTCTTCCAGTATTTCTGCAATATCTTTAACTTGAAGGACTTTAGCCGTTGTAAATAAAACCGCCTCAATCCGTGATTTCAACTGTTCCATTTATACTATCCTTA
>CAMDZX010000037.1 GCA_945910925.1 uncultured bacterium
GATATAAATAAGAGGATTAAACAAATGGTTGCAGCACTTGATACAATTAATGGAAAGAGCGGTGAATTAAAAAGACAGCTTAATGCGTATCAAACCGACAAAATTCAAAAAATTCAAGAAATTAAGGGCTCTGTGTTTGCTCAAGGTTTACAAAATGTAAAATTTAATCCTAATGATTCAATATTTAATCATCCTGCTTTAACAAATCAATCACAAAATGTTCAACAGGCACAAGTTCAAAAAACAAATGCTGATTCAACATCAATCAGTTTGGCTGATACAGTTATTAAATTAATAGATAATGTTGTACAAAAATTTGAAAGTGTAATCGATAAAATTAAAAATAGTATTGCAGATGTGTCTGCAATGACATCACCTCAAACTTCAGGACAAGCAGTAAATCCTAATGAAAATATGCCAACTGATAATCAAGGTACCGAAAATAAACCTGCACAACCTAAGGACAGTAACAGACCTAATGTAGGATTTGGTGAAGAAACTGTTCAAGATAAGAAAAATGATGAAGAGATTGAAAACCAAGATAATGATAAACAAAATGTAAACGAAGCTCAAACAAGTTCTGAAATTGATAAGGCAGAAGCTAAAAAATTAGAAGCTATAAATGATATAAATAAGCAATATATTGCCCATTATAACGAAGGTACAAACGGAATTGATTCAATATTTAATAGAGCTGAAGATCTTATGAAATAATAATCAATCTTTCATATTCTTTTTTCAAGAACTCCTTACCCGGATTAAGCATAATAAAATCCCAAGGGAGTTCTTGATTTATGTCAAGATTCCCTTCTGCAAATTTATCGGTATCAATGTTATGTTTCTTTGCGGCGGATTTGTATGCACCCAATTTACCGCCCTGTTTATAAACTTCAATCAAATAATCAGTCAGGCTTGAATCTCCTCTTGAAAGTACTGCCTGATAATAGTCCCATTTGGGGCTTGAAAACTTAGGTTTCATTCCAATTTTATGAAGTTCTTTTTTTAAATAATTTTCCTTTGCCTCCAGTGATTTAATGCTTTCTTTTCCGCACCATTGGAATGGAGTATGCGGTTTTGGTACAAATGTTGAAAAAGAGAATGTAATATCAAAACCCCTATTTGCGGATTTTAAATCCTTGCCAAGTCTTATAAATTCATCAATATCTTCTTGTGTTTCGGTTGGAAGCCCAAGCATTGAATATATCTTAACTCCGTTTAAACCGCCTTCTTTGGCAATTTTTACTGCATCAAAAATCTGTTTCTCCGTAAGGTTTTTGTTAACGGTTTTTCTTAATCTTTCACTTGCAGCCTCTATTGCAATTGTCGTATTCTTTTGCCCTGCCGCAGCAAGTGTTTTTATTACTTCCGGAGTAATAGCATCAGCACGCAAAGATGAAACACTCATTTCAATCTTTTCACCATTTTGTATTCTGTTATAGATATATTCACATATATTATTAAATTTTGGATGTGCAGATATCAGTGCCCCCAAAAGAGCGATTTTATTTGTATGTTTAAGGCCTAAATCAATATTGGTTATAATTGTTTCATAATCAACAAATCTTACGGGCAGGTTTAAATATGATGCAACACAAAATCCGCATCTGTTAAAACATCCTCTTGAAACCTCAATAATGAAGGTATTAGGGAAAAAACTTTCACTGCTTATGATAGGAGTATATACACATTCTGACAGGTCAAAATGGCATTTTTTAACCTGTTTACTCTTATTTGGAACGTATATTCCGTCAACTTGAGCCAATATTTTGAGCAGTTCATCTTTTGTTTTACCTTTATTTTCACGACAAATTTTTATTGCCTCAAGATTACATTTGTCACCATCTCCAATTATAAAAAAATCAAAAATTTCTTTGTACGGTTCAGGATTCGCCGTTATAACAGGACCGCCTGCAAAAATTAGCGGATAGTTTTCTCTTTCGCTGGATTTTAACGGAATATTATATTTATCCAACATTGAAAAAATTGTTATAAAATCCATATCGAAAGAAAATGAAAAGCATATTGCATCAACATCTTTGATATTCATGCGGGTTGTTTTTGTATCTGAACAAATTCTTTCAACATCAATATTTTCTGTTTCGTCAATAGCTTTGTAGAGCCACAAATAACCCAAAGAGGCAAGCGAAAAAGCGGTACAACCGGGGAAACACATCCAAACATTATAGTCTGTATCTTTTTTTAGTTTTCTTTCGTATAAATAAACTTCACTCATCAAACATTCTCATTATTTATTGGTTTTATATACAGTTCATCCAGTATTACGCAAGCTGTCGCTGCTATTGCAGGCGCAAAAATTACACCTATAACGCCCAAGAATTTGGCAGTAACGAATATTGAGAAAAATATTAAAAGCGGATGAACATCCATAAATTTCCCGAATACATAAGGTCTTACAAAGTTATTTTCAACCCATTGTGCCAAGAAAAACGAGGCAATTATTAATAAAAGTGTCAACGGTCCTATTTGATAACACATTACGATACATATAATTAAGGCAATTGCAGGTCCGATTACGGGTATTATATCCAAAATTGTTGCAATTAAGCCCAGTAATATTGCATAATCAACTTTTAAAAGTAAAAGACAGATTGTAAATACAATGCCTACGCTCAACATAGTTACCCCTTGTGCAACAATGTAGCCGCCTATTTTCTTTGAAACTGTTTCAACAATCCTATCGGCTTTTCTTTTCATTTCCTTTGGGAAAAGCATCAAAAATCCACGCCTTATCAAACGTTTATCAACGAGAAAATAGTACATTATAATACACATTGTAAGGATATAAATCAATGCGGATGCAAGCCCGACGGTAAGGGTTATTGATTGGTTTACAAGGTTAGTCGTAAAGTCCGATACGGGTTGAATAAATGACGGTATATCTATCATATCGACTATTTTTTGTCCCAGTATTGTTTTGTTTAGAATAAATGTTTTAATATTATTGATATGGTTTGGTAAGATTTGAATTAACGAATTAATTTGTCTTGATGCAATAACAATAATCGGCAGGAAAAATGCGATAAAAATCCCAAACATGCCCGACATTACAACAGTTGCAGCCATAGGACGCTTCATTTTTTTTGATAATATTTCAACAAGCGGACTTAAAGAACATGCTAAAACGTATGATGCAAAGAACATCATCGCAATACCACTTATTTTAGATATGAATTTTACAAACAATACCGCAACGATAAGAAATATGACATTTTTTACCGTTATGTAATCTTTTATCGCCATTAAAACCTCGTTAATTTATTGTCAACGAATGTATGATAGCAGAAATCTTCACCTGCGTAAAGTAGATGTATGGAGAAGAAAAAGTATTTTGCCGTATTATTTTTAATAGGTATAATTAAGTTATGAATGACAAAATTATAATTAAGGGAGCAAGGGAACATAATTTACGGAATGTTTCGTTAGAGCTTCCGAAAAATGAGTTAATAGTGTTTACGGGAGTATCAGGTTCGGGGAAAAGTTCTCTTGCGTTTGATACTATATTTGCGGAAGGACAAAGACGTTATGTAGAAAGCCTTTCAACTTATGCAAGGCAGTTTCTCGGACAAATGGATAAACCTGATGTTGACAGTATCGACGGTTTGACGCCCGCAATCTCAATTGACCAAAAATCAACAAGTAATAATCCTCGTTCAACAGTCGGAACTGTAACAGAGATTTATGATTACTTGCGTCTTTTGTATGCCAGAGTCGGAACCCCGTATTGTCCAAAATGCGGTGCCGAAATTAAACCGCAAACTATTGATGAGATTGTTTCATCAATCCTTAGTCTTGGAGAAGGTACAAAAATTCAAATTATGGCGCCTATTGCCAGAGGGAAAAAGGGTGAATTTCAATCAACATTTGAAGAACTTCGTCAAGAAGGGTTTGCACGTGTAAAGATTGACGGAGAGATTTTTAACCTTGATGAAGATGAAATAAAACTTGCTAAAACAAAAAAACACGACATTTATGTCGTTGTAGACCGCGTAGTGGTTAAAGACTCCGCACAATCAAGAATTGCGGACAGTGTTCAAACCGCATTACAAAAAGCCGACGGTGTGACAATTATTGATGTTATCGGCGGAGAAGAAATTCTGTATAGCGAAAAGCTGGCATGTGAGCATTGTAATTTAAGTTTTGAAGAATTAGAACCTCGAATATTCAGTTTTAATAACCCTTACGGGGCTTGTGAAAAGTGTTCGGGAATTGGATTTGATTTTCAAATTTCACCTGATTTGGTTGTTCCTGACAGAACAAAGTCTTTAAACGAAGGGGCAATTTATCCGTGGAGTAAGAGTTCAACCGATTATTACAAAGACATGCTGGCCTCGGTATCGGCGGAATGTGGTATTAATCTTGATACTCCGTTTAAAGAACTCCCTGAGGAACATCAAAATATTATTCTTTACGGTACTGACGGTGCAATAAAACTTACTGTAAAACAGTTTGGCACTCACAGATACAAAACAAAATACAGAAGATTTTGCGGGGTTATTCCTTTTTTAATGAAGCGCTATAACGAAGCAGGCGGGGAATATTGGCGTGAAGAAATACAAAAATACATGATTACAACTCCTTGTGAAGCTTGTAACGGTGCAAGATTAAAACCGTTTCCTCTTGCCGTAAGGCTAAAAGGGACTTCAAAAGAGGTTAATATACATGAGTTTTGTATGATGCCCATTGATGAAGCTTATGAATTTGTATCAGAACTTTATCTTTCATTGACAGATTTTAAATTAAAGATTGCAAAACAAGTTCTGGACGAAATACGTGCAAGATTAAAGTTCTTGCTTGACGTTGGGTTAGGGTATTTAAATCTCGCAAGGACAGCAGGTACACTCTCAGGAGGTGAGGCTCAAAGAATAAGACTTGCAACTCAAATTGGCAGTGGGTTGTCAGGAGTTCTTTATGTTCTTGACGAACCGTCAATCGGTTTGCATCAAAAGGATAACGATCGTTTAATAAAAACACTTATCAGGCTCCGAAATCTTGGCAATACGTTGATTGTTGTCGAGCATGATGAAGAAACAATGCGTAACGCCGATTATATTGTTGATATTGGACCTAAGGCAGGTATAAACGGTGGAAATATTGTCGCACAAGGAACTATGGAAGATATTATGGCGGTTGAAGAATCTCTTACGGGAAAATATCTTTCGGGTAAGAAATTTATCCCGATACCCGATAAATTAAGAGAAGGTAACGGAGAATTTTTACGCATAAAAAATGCACATTTGAATAATTTAAAAAATATAGATTTAGATATCCCACTTGGTAAGATTAATGTTCTCACCGGCGTTTCGGGTTCAGGAAAATCTACTCTTATGACTGATATTATTTATCAATATGCAATACACAAGCTTAGAGGTAACAAACCTAAACCTCAAGGTGTAGATGAGATTACGGGATTTGAAAAAATAGATAAGATTATAGAAATAGACCAATCTCCAATTGGTAGAACCCCGCGTTCTAATCCTGCAACATATACGGACGTATTTACTCCTATACGTGAACTTTTTGCCAAAACAAATGAATCTAAAATGCGCGGATACAAAGCAGGAAGATTCAGCTTCAATGTTAAAGGCGGACGTTGTGAAGCTTGTAAGGGTGACGGACTCTTAAAAATAGAAATGAACTTTTTATCGGATGTATATGTAAAATGTGATGTTTGCGGTGGGAAAAGATATAACCGTGAAACTTTAGAAGTCAAATACAAAGGGAAATCAATATATGATGTTCTCGAGATGAGTGTTAAAGAGGCTCTGGAATTCTTTGACAGCGTTCCTCAGATAAAAAACAAGCTTCAAACTCTTTATGATGTAGGTTTAGATTATATAAAACTGGGTCAGAGTGCAACAACTCTTTCAGGAGGAGAGGCTCAACGGATAAAACTTGCATCTGAACTTAACAAGAGGGCAACAGGAAAAACTTTGTATCTTCTTGATGAACCTTCTGTCGGGCTTCATTGGGCAGATTTGGATAAATTGATTAAGATTTTACATCAACTTGCAAATAATGGTAATACTATTCTTGTAATTGAGCATAATATGGATTTAATAAAGATTGCGGATAATATCATAGATCTTGGACCTGATGGTGGGATTGCAGGCGGCACTATTGTTGCACAGGGAACTCCGCAGGAAATTGCAAAAGTTAAAAATTCTTATACGGGACAGTACCTAAAAAAGATATTGTAACAATATTGTAATATTGTGCAATTTTCTCATAAAAAAATACTTTATATATGAGTGTAGTTATAGGTGGTTTTGTATGGATTTTATCACAGGTAATATTTCTCAAGTATACTCAAATCCCATTATACCTTTTAAAGGTACTGATTATGCCACTATTCCTGTCACAACTAACTCAATATTTGATGGTTATAATACCAATTTAATTACACAACAAGTTGACAGTTTTATAAAACAAAACAAACCCGCTCAGGAATATTGGCGTCCGCAATACTCTCCTGCAGGATTTAATAATTACGACAATATGCTTGTTAGAGATGCTCAGGGAAATATTGTTCAAGAAGTTAAATTTTCTAAAAAAGGCAATACCATAACCCAAACGATTAATGTAAATTCCGTTGATGGTTCAAAATTTAGTAAAGTATTGACTCAAAACGGAAATAAAAAGACGATGGATATAAATGTAAAAGATAAATTGGGTAATATTTTGGTTCAAGAAAACAGAACATACGAAAGACTTGATGATGATACTGCAATTTCTACAAGGAATGGTGTTGAATACAAAATATCAGGTTTAAAAGGAAATGTTATAACAGTAGAACATGAAGGTAAAAAAGAAGTTATTGATTTTAATCAAAAGATTTTCCCGACTACCGAAAAACTTGACCAATCTTCAACAGGCAAAAATATTACTGATGAACAAAAAGAGTTTTTGATTTCCAGAATAAAAAATCGTCCGGGAGATTTGATTTTAACCCTTGCAAATGAAATTGACAAATTTACGTTTATAGATGAGGACGGTTACGAAGGATGGTATTGTGGCTATAAGGATAATCGCCCTGAAGAACGTAATGATGCAATAAGAATATTAAAAACCTGTCGCGCTGCAGATAATATGCTTGAACTACACGAACTCGGACACGGTGTAAACGAACAAAACAATAAATCAGGAAACTGTTGGAGTGATTTGAATTTAATTTATCATGCTGTAAGAGAAAAAGAAATAAATGATTTTCACAATAATATGTCTTCAAATGACTACAAATCATATATGCAAAAATTTACAAATGGGGAAAATATGTTGGGTTCAGGTATGACTAAGGAAGAATGTAAACTTGTCAGTGCAAATGAAGAATTTGCAGAAACGTTCGGTTTTTATAACAACATGGATATTGAAAATGTAAACTTCCGCACAACATCTCTTATTCAATACATGCCTGCATCTTCAAGAATGGCATATAATGCGTCTAAGCTGATATAGATATGATTATATTGTAGATGCCAAATATGAGCTTCTGACAAGAGGACCTATTTTGTATTTGTCAAATCCAACTTTTTGCGCAAGTTGTTTTAGTGTTTCAAATTCTTCAAGAGTGTAGTATTTATTAACCTCAAGATGTTTTTTTGAAGGTTGAATGTACTGTCCTATCGTCAAAATATCACATCCTACATTTTTTAAATCTGTAAGGGTTTGTTCTATATCCTCCATCGTTTCACCCAGTCCGACCATTAAACCTGATTTTGTAGGGATATTACTGTTTTGTTTGATATAACGCAACACATTCAATGATGTTTCATAATTTCCAAGAGGGCGTGCTGTTTTAAATACGTTTCTTGTTGTTTCAATATTATGATTAAAAACATCCGGGTGAATTTTAATAATCTTATCCAAAGCACCTGCTTTACGCATAAAATCAGGTGTAAGTATTTCTATTTTTATATCAGATGATAGTTTTCGTATTTCTTTTATACACTGTGCAAAATGTTCAGCTCCGCCGTCAGGCAGGTCATCGCGAGTAACGGATGTGATAACAACGTATTTTAAGCCAAGTTCTTTGACAGCCTCAGCTATGTGCTTAGGCTCATCTTTATCAAGAGGTTCGGGTTTCGCAGTTGAGATATTACAATACCTGCAATTTCTTGTACATACATTCCCCATAATCAAAAACGTGGCAGTATTATGCTCGTAACATTCATTCTTGTTCGGACATCTTGCACCGTCACATACGGTATTTAGACATTTTGTCTTTAGAATATTACGCACATTTTTTGTTTTTTCGTTATCAATTATATTGCGTTTTAAATAATCGGGAAGCCTTGTTGTCATAACTGCATAATTCCTTCCATAATCCCTTCAGAATAAGTAGGATGTGCAAAACATACTTCTTTAAGCATATCCGTCGTAATGTTATTCTGCATCGCTATCACAATTTGTTGAATAAGTGCTGACGCTTCTTTTGATACGATATGAGCGCCAATTATCTTATTATTCTTTGAAACTATTTTTATAAATCCATCAATACAACCGTCACAATGAGCCTTTCCAAGTGCTGACACAGGAAATACTACTTTATCATACCCTTCTTCTTCCTCTTTTGATTTAAAACATTGTCCGACCCAAGCTATCTCAGGAGAACCATATATCACAGCAGGAATAAGAGTTTTGTCGTAAGGTATATTAAGCAGCAGATTTTTAGCTTGTGATACGGCATAATGTGCAAGTTGAATTTCACCTGCGGCATCTCCGATAATCTTAACACCTTCAGGTACAGATTGAGTTACACTTTCTCTACCTGCTGCAACAAGTATACAATCAGGTTCAATGACCTCTCCGTTTGAAAGTGTAACTTTGCCTGTCTCAATTTTTTCTACTGATGTTGACGTGTAGTATTTAATCTTTTTGAGTTTAAGCTGTCTTTCTATACGTTTTGAAACTTCCCAATCCGTAAGCGGGCAGAGTTGAGAAGCTATTTCCGTAATTGTAACATCAACTCCGAAGGTCGATAAAATTCGTGCCCATTCTATACCTATTGCGCCTGAACCGACAATCAGAATTTTATTCGGAAGTTGTGTCTGATTTAGTATATCGTCGGAATTTAGAATAAATTTATGGTCAAACTCAAGCCCTTTTATTTCTCTTTGTTTTGAACCCGAACAAAGGATGATTTCGTCACAGGAATACTGTTCTCCATTGGCTTCTATTACAGTTTTGTTAACAATTTTTGCTTCAGAATTAACAACCGTAATACCTGCCTGTTTTATCATAAGCTCCAAAGATTTTCTGAGTTTTTGTACGGTATTGTTTTTGTGCTCGGTAATTTTTTCGAAATCAAAACTGACTTCTCCTGCATAAATCCCGAGTTTATCAGCATCTTTTATCTCTTGATATACATCTGCAGAGTGCAAAAACAGTTTTGTCGGTATACACCCTCTATTCAGACATGTTCCGCCAAGTTCGTTTTTCTCAAACAGAACAACTTTTTTACCCAGCTTGGCAGCGTATAGGGCTGAAGTATATCCTGCCGGCCCTCCGCCGATTATTCCTATATCAAAATTATTTCCCATAAAACATACTCCCCACATCTATTATTCTAGCATAAATCTTTGTATTCTATGATGCTTCATTTATTCCTTTGGCATATATCGCAAAATCGTACTTTATAGGGTCATTACTATCAAATTGTTTTAAATTGTTTGTCAGTTCTAATACCGCTTTGAAATCATTACTTTTACGTTTTAGAAGACCCATTTCTCTAGAAATCCTTGCAACATGGACATCCAGCGGTATCAATAATTCCGATTTGGGAATAAAATCCCAAATTCCGAAATCAACGGCTGATTTTCTGACCATCCATCTGAGAAACATGTTCATCCGCTTCATTGCACCGCCTTTATGAGGGTTTGCAAGCATAAAACAGAAACCGTCTCCGGCATGTTCTGAGTTAGAATAAAAATAATCGGTTACGATTTTTAACATTCCAAGTATTTCGCCTGTTGTTTCATATCCGTATCTAAATAATGATTGAATAGTTTCTCCTGAATTGTAGAGCCTTGATAGGACTTTTAGTATTTCTGCAACATCTTCTTCTTTTGCAAATCTGTAATTGAATCCGTTAAGATTGGAAAAATCCCCGTTTTTGATATATTCAACCGGATTATTGCCCATGATTGTAAACAATTGTTTGAGTTTTGGGATAAAAACTTTTCTGCTGCCGTATGCAAAAAGTGATGCTATAAATCCGATAAGTTCAATTTCTTCCGGCTTAGAATAATTATGGACGGCAGATATAGGGTCAGAAGGTATAAAATCGCCCGTTTCGTACTTTTCTGCTAAGTTATCAAGTTCTGTTTTTGTAATATCAGGCATGTATTACCTCCTAATCCCGTTAAAAAAGCTTTCTAATAAGTTATCACACTCCTTCTCCATAATCCCGCCATAGATATTAATGGAAGAATTTGCAAGTTTATGGAGTTCTAATTCTGAAAATCCTCCGTATTGACGGTCATAGCTTCCGAAATATATTGTTTTTATTCTGGACTGAAGAATTGCCCAACAGCACATAGGGCAAGGCTCAAGTGTTACATAAAGCTCACAGTCGTCAAGCCTCCATTGTCCGAGTTTTTTTTCAGCCTCTCTTATTGCAATTATTTCAGCATGTGCCGTGACATCATTGGTTTCTTCTTTTATATTGTGGGCAGAAGAAATAACTTTCCCGTTTCTTACAATAACTGCACCGACAGGAATGTCTGATTTAACTTTTTGTGCTTCAATTAATGCCCGTTTCATTCCCGGTTAGCCTTTTCAAAAAATATTTTTACGGTAAATCCGTATTCTTCTGTTGAATATAAGCGAACTTCTCCGTTCATAGCTTCAACAAGTCCTTTTACAATAAATAGCCCTAATCCTGTACCTCTGGTCGTACGAGTTGTTTTATCGTCTATCCTCGTAAATTTATCAAACAAGGTTTTTAATTTTTCTCTTGATATCAGAGGATATTTATTGTTTATTTCAACAAATACTTTATTATTTTCCTCTCCTGCATGAATAATGATATCCGAATCTTCTTCCGCATATTTAACAGCGTTTTCTATAAGGTTGATAATGACCTGCTCAAACCTGTCTCTATCTGCATATATTGATGGTAAATCCTGCGAAATATTGTTTACAATAGTTTTTGAGGATGAATTTTTTATGAGTAAAATTGCATCTTCAACAATCTCAGGAACAGAAATTGCATCCATTATAACATTCAGTCTTGAATCCTCAATATCAGGTATTACAAGCAAATCCTCAATCATACGTTTCAGGCGTTCTGATTGCTTTTTAATGACTTTTAACGATTTTTGCTGGGTTTCTTTATCAATCTCAATATCCTGTCTTAATAACCTTGAGGTATACCCTTGAATACTTGTTAAAGGTGTTCTGAGTTCGTGACTTACCGTGTCTATCATGTTTGAACGAAACTCATTCAGTTCCTTTAATTCTTTGTTTGTTTTTTTGAGTTTTGAGTAAGATTTGTTAATTTGTTTAATCATTCTGTTAAACTCAAATGCCAAAAATATAATTTCATAAGGTGTAAAAACACTGGACAAAAGTCTTATTCTGCGTCTGTAATTACCTTTTGATATTGCGATTATTGCTTTGAATAACTGTCTTATATTTATATAGAGATAGTACGTATAAAGTCCGACAATAAATAATACTGTCAAAGACGCAATTAGAACAGATAGAATAATTTTAGCCCTACCATATTCAATAGTTCTGCGTGTTATATCAGGCGGAGTGTTAACAAGAATTGTAAGTTCGGGATTTTCTTTTTTTAAGAATACAAACGGTTGGTTTTTGATTTTACCGAATACTTGAGGAACACCTGCCTCTGCGTTTTTCGGAAGTTGAGCCAAACTTTGTTTATACACTTTGTCATTATAATTATATGACGTAATAAGTTCACCGTTTGATGAAATAATATAAATTTGACGTTTATCTTTTTCCAGCGGACTGAATAATTGATGCCTTAATACGCTGATATCAAAAATTACAACTAAAAATCTGCCATCCCTTAGTTGTTCTTTTAAAGCAATTTCTTCTTTGGGTAGAGAATCATCGTATATTTTTTTGAATTCGGCTTCTGAATTTACAATAAATATTTTTTTATACGTTTTTGAATGTTTAATAATATTGTTTAGATATGCTTGCTTAGCTGCTTGTGTCGGAAAATAATCCAGAGTCATAACAATTTGTTTTAACTCATTTGATGAAGTGTTTTGAAACACATCTATTTCATCCGATACCATATTCGCAATAAGTTCTGCCGCTGCTTTTAATTGATTTCTGATGGATTGTTGATTAATGTTGTTTATAATAATTCCGCTTATTGTCATTGGAATAACTACGGCAAAAAAGAGAACAATTGCAATTTGTTCAACTATTTTGAGGCGCTTAGATTTAACGTTAAATTCCATAATTATTCTCCGAACGGGGTCAATTTATACCCTACGTTAGTCACGGTATGAAGATATTGCGGTTTTTTAGGGTCAGGCTCAATTTTGTTTCTCAGTCCGCCGACATGTACTCTTACCATTCGGACATCTTCGTCGCTATCATAACCCCAGACCTCATCAAGTAAAGTTGCCAAAGTCACGGGGTTATTAAAATGTTGCATTAAACAATAAAGGATTTCAAACTCGGTAGGAGTGAGTTTGACTTTTTTATTAAGTACAACAGCTTCAAGAGTTTCAGGGAAAATTTCAATATTCCCCGAGTGCAAAATTTCATTCGTGATAGAGTTAGTTTCCTGCGGTTGATTACGGCGTAAAAGGACACGTATTCGCAGCAATACCTCTTGGATATCAAAAGGTTTTACCAAATAATCATCCGCACCGCAATCAAAACCCACCGTTTTATCGTTTATTGTACCTTTTGCGGTAAGCATAAGAATAGGAATAGCGAGTTTTGCTTGACGAATATTTTTACACACATCAAACCCGTTCATCTTTGGCATCATAACATCTAAAAGTATCAAATCATAAGAGTTATTTAATGCTTTTTGCAACCCTTCTTTGCCATCGGATGCCGTATCTACAAAATATCCGCTGTGAGAAACATCAAACTCTAATAAATCCCTGATTTCATCATCATCATCAACGATTAATATTCTTTTCATTTCGGTCATACAGCACCCCTTTATTTGATTTTTCCGCCAAAGTATTTTTCAGGATAGTTAGTATCGGATTCACTTATTGTACGATATTCGTTCTTATCTATGTTTACTCCCATATTTGAGATTTTTATTTCAAACTTTTTCTTCTTTTTTTTAGGTCTGAAATCCATAAATAATACCCTTAAATAATATTGTTATCATCATCAATTTGAACAATAACCGGCTTGTGATTTTTAAGTTCATCCTCCGAAAAATAACCGTACGATACAATTATAACCTTGTCGCCTTTTTGAACTTTTCTTGCGGCAGCCCCGTTTACACAAAAGGTCTTTGATTTACGTTCACCCTTTATTGCATAAGTTTGGAACCGTTCTCCATTGTTTATGTCAAGAATATCAACTTTCTGATACTCTCTAATATTTGCAGCATCCAAAATGTCCGCATCTATAGTTATAGAACCTACGTAGTTCAAATCCGAATCAGTTATTGTTGCTCTATGTATTTTTGAATTAAGAAATTCCAGTAACATTTGTTTTTCTCCCTGTCAAAATTATTTTACAACAAACAGAAAACAAAAACATGTATGCGCTTAACAGTTTTAAGAGCAAATCGGAATAAAGGTAATAACGAAAAAACTGTTATAATAGCTGATATTAGTATTTTTTATTTTATAACTAAATCCTAATTTATATACTTGCCGTCAAAAAGGTCT
>CAMDZX010000038.1 GCA_945910925.1 uncultured bacterium
GTTATTCTTATACCAGGCAATATTTGGATAAGGGCGTTATGAGTTGGACAAATGTACAAGTAGATAAAAATGATAATATAATAGAAAACACCGGATTTTTTACAACAGCCAAAGGAAATGTAAAAGCGTATGCTCAAGAGGGTGAAACCGCAGAACAGACATTGACAAGATTGGGTATTACAGATCCTGCAGACAGAGCCGCAGTAATGAAAGCTAATCCTAAGGCTGCAAAGAACGGTTATTTCCGAACAGATACGAATGATGTCTATATTCCAAAAGCAGTAATTGAGAATATGCAGAAGAACAATAGACTGGATGAGGATAAATTAGCAGGTAAACCGCAAGCATGATTATATATAACCATAACAAAAAACCGATTCTATCGAATCGGTTTTTTGTTGATATTCTATTAGCCAATCGTTATACGTTAGCAGTTTTCTTTTGAACCGATGCGCCCGGAATTGATTGCCAGTTTGCTGCCATAATCTTCTTGAAAGATTTAAGAGCGGTATCTTCTAATTCGCCCAATTCTTCAGCTTCCATAATCAATTCTCTTAAAGGTAACAATGCTCTTTGGTCTCTTAAAACACCCAAAGCTGCTGCTGCACCTGCTCTTACTAATTCGTTTTCGGAATGGTTTTTCATGACATCAATCAATGCAGGAACTGCTTTTGTATCGTTCAATTTGCCCAGTGATGTTACTGCATAAATTCTAACATTTACCCATTCGTCATATAACATTTTGATAATGTGGTCAACTGCTTTTTTATCACCGATTTCGCCTAATGCTCTTGTAGCATCGCAACGAACATTTACTTTTTCGTGGTCTAATGAACCAATCAACGCATCTGTTGCAACATCACCGATTTCAATTAATGCATCTGTTGCAGTAATACAAACTTGCGGGTTTTCATCGTTTAATGCTTCTACCAACGGTTCAACAACAATCTTACCGCCAAGACGACCCAATGCACGTGCTGCACGAACACGAACGTCAACGTTACGGTCTTCTCTTAATGATTCAATCAAGAATTCGGTTGCTTTTGTATCGCCTAATTCACCAAGCGCTCTTGCTGCATATAATCTTACGGAACCGTTTTTGTCGTTTCTTAAAACATCAATCAGCGGTTCAACAGCTTTTGAATCACCCATTTCTCCTAAGATTCTTGCTGCATTATATCTGACTTTTTCTGAACTGCTTGTTTTTAAATCTGATAATAGTTCATCAAAAGATTTTTTGCTTTGTTTTTTCTTACCGATAACAGATATTGTCATTACATAACCTCCGATATATAAACTTTGATTTATCTACACTCTTATATAAAGTTTCTAACTTTAAAATAATTGCCTTTTTTCTTTGGTTTATTAAGTTTTTTTTACAATTCCTTCCTTCTGATAAAGGGTAAAACCTACACTTTATTTTTCTGCGTACTAATAATATACCATATGTTTTATTTTTATTCACAAAAATTCTTAAAATTCTGTCATTTTTCTTATTTAATTTTTAAAACATACTCTAAAACTCAATAATAACTTGAAAAAATATTTTTGGATTTGTAAATATTTGTTACTCACCAGGGATAGTAATAGTAAATTTACTTCCTTTATTCATTTCGCTTTTTACTTCTATTTTTCCCTTATGTTTTGCAATGATTTTTGAGCAAATTGCTAATCCCAGCCCGGTTCCGACTCCGACGCCTTTTGTTGTATATCCTGCAAGGAAGATTTTATCAACATCTTTTATACCTATTCCTGTATCTTCTATTTCAATTATCAGATTTTTGTTTTTGTATGTTGTTGATATTGTAATTGTTCCTGTATTTACAATTGCCTGGCAGGCATTTACAAGTATATTCATAAATACCTGATTAAGCATATTCGGATAGCATTTAATCATCGGTATTTTTCCGTAATTTTTTACAATATTGATTTTGTTTTTGGTTTCATGCCTGATAAGATTTAGAGTCAGGTCAATTTCTTTATTAATATCGGCTTCTTGAAGTTCTGCTTCATCAAGTCTTACGAATTTTTTTAGTGACACAACCAGATGATTTATTCTTTGTATTGCTTCTTTATCGGTTGCGTTTATATCTGTTAGAATTTCTGCAATTTTTTTATCTTCTATTTTTTGTATAAGTTTGGTAAATATTTCGTTATTTGATTTAATAGATGCAACAGGAGTATTGATTTCATGCGCAACTCCGGCTATTAATTGACCTAATGATGCCATTTTTTCAGAGTTAATAAGTTGAACTTGCGTATCTTTTAACTGTTTTAAAGTTGCTTTTAGTTCTTTTACAGTTTCCAAATTCTTTTTATAAAGGTTTGCGTGAACTATTGCAGTGCCAAGTTGTGAAGATATGCTTTCCAAGATATCAAGTTCTTCGTTTAAGCCTCTTTTCTGACGGGATAATAATACTACGACCCCCAGCATTTCCGACATATGATATATTGGTGTAATGATTCGCTGCACGGATTCTTTAAAAGGTTTTGCATTCAGATGTTCTCTTATACATCTTGAATAAGATATTTGTTTGTTTTTTAAATCTTTGATAACCGAATTATCAAAGTTTATTTGCGTGTCGATTTCATCAGGAATTAAAGACTGCGTAATTACAAATTTTTTCTTATCGTATACTGCGTAATATCCTTTGAAAGCTCCAAACATAAGGGCAAGTTCTTTTAGGACAGGATTAATAATACTTGGCAGGTCAATGGATTCTCTTATAATATTTGATATTTTGTTAACCAATGCCATTTTTATTGCCTGTGCCTGTGCTTTTTGTTTTATGTGTAGCGTCTCACTATTATCTTTTGCGAGGCTATCATATTTTTTTTGTAATTGGTTGTATCTGTTTTCAAGTTTAGAATATTTTTCTTCCGAAGTTACATCGGTAAAAAATATAATTGTATATTTCCCTCGTTTAATTGCATTTATATCGTAATAACAAAATTCATTTTGTTTAATCTGATAAGAAATATGCGCATCAAAACTTTCTTTTGAGCGTACCGCTTGAATAATTGGAGAAATAATTTCCGTATCTTCGGAATCAAGCGGACAAATACTATAATTTATCTTATGTAAAAAATTTTTTAGACTCTTAAAATCTTGAAAACAACGCTTGAAAACATTATTTTTATAAACAAGCTCAATGTTAGAATTCACAATCAATACAGGGTTATTAAATTTATTAAAAAATTCAAACTTTTCCATTAGTTAATTATATCTTCTTTTTGTAAATCTTTGCAAATAAAAATTTACATCTTGAAATATTTTGCTCAAATCAAAATAATTTATGATACATTAGTAAATGTCAAAAGAAAAAGGGATTTTAAATAGGAGATTCTAATGGCGGAGTATTTAAGTAAGGAAGAGATTAAGCAGTGGAGAAGTTCACTTGAAAAAATTACTTTAGAAGAGTATGCGGCAAGATTAGGAAAAGTAGTTGCTGATTCAAAACCTACGAATGACCTTGTTGATATGGTTATGAACGGCAGCAGTTCATCTGTTGACACATCAAACGGCAGAAGAACCGACAAGTTTTCAAGTATTGCTGAACGTGCATTTGAAAGAGAAAGACAGTTATCACATACTCCGTTTTCTTTCAAGGCTCCTTCTTCTGATAATGCACCTGTTGCTAAAGAAGAAAAAGTCGTAAAAGAAGCTTCTGTAACAAAGAACGACATAGTCGAAAAGATTATGCAAAAACAACAACAAGAAAAAGTTGAAGATTCTCTGAGAGAAGAAGTTAATATTGTTTTAAAGAAAAATTTAACAGACAGAGAACAGTTGGTGTTTGACTATTTCTTGAATCACAGAAATACAACTGTATACGCAAAGGATTTGGCGGCTTTATTGAATTTGCCGAGAGATTATGTGTATAAGTATATCAAAAATCTGCGTTCAAAAATTGAAGGAGATAAACTTAAAAATGCCGAACGAGGCGGTTTTGTTCTTTCTGATTAATATAAGGCATATATGATTAATATCAAAATTTTAGATTTTATATCAAGCTCTGCAAGTCGGATTTTTGCTATGAATTGTTCTTCTGCGTTTGAATATGTAGAAGATTTAACAGAGATGCTCCTTACTGCTCGCAGTTGTAGTTCTGATATAGATTTAGGAGTTGTTTTTGTAAAAAAAACAGCCGAGAACGGTTGTCTTCTAGTTGACGGGAAACGCAGATTACTTGCATTTTCGATATTATTGAAGGTAATTGCGGATGTTTCTTGCGATAAATCTTGTGGAGAGTCGGATTTATCTAATCTGATTTATGAAAGATTTTTAAAATATTCGGAACATGTGAAGCTATCTTTGTTTGGGCTTGAAAAAACGGTATTTGACAAACTTATTAATAAGGAACCGTTATCATATAATGAAAAACAATCTGAAATATACAGAACATTTCAACTCTTTAAAGAGGATATTTCAAGCTTGGATTTTGAATTGGAAGAATTTTATGCACTATTAAACAGAGTTGTGATTAATGTGGTCTATGTCGACACTGATTGTGATTCAAGAAATCTTTTTTGGTTGTTAAATAAAGATTCTCGAAATTTAAACCAGTTGATGCTTATCAAATCATATCTTGCAGAATTAGATTGTTCAAAACTTGTTGATGATTTGTTTATGGTATTTGCGTATAAAGAAGAAACTTTTGATTCTTTCTTTCAGGCATATTTATCGCCAAAATTTAATACTCTAATAAAAGATTCTAACAGAGTATATGATTATTTTGTTAAATATATTGATATGATTCGTAAATATCAGTCTTTGGAGGATATCAGCAAAGGCATTTTGAAAACTGCGAAAATTTACCAAAAGATGTATAATGCGGAATTTATGGATTCGGAATTAAGAAACATGTTTATTCAAATAATTGCTAATAATGGGAGAGATACGTTTTCTTATTTGCTGGAATTATGTGAAGATTATGAGAATAAATATTTATCAAAAGAGTCCTTATTACAGGTCGGGACTATTATAAACACATATTTATCAGAACGCAACAAAAAGTCATCAACCGTTAGTGAAAACATTGATTTCTCAAAGATGGTTAAAGAATTAAATCAAGTTATTTATGATGAACAATCTGAATGAACTATAAATTAAAATCACCGTTCTTCTTTATGTGTTCAACGAGTCCGCCATCATTTAAGAGTTTTATCATAACAGGCGGCAGAGGTTCTATCTGGGTTATTGTTCCTTTTGTGATGTTTTGCAGAATACCTTTTTCGATATCTAAATCCAGCTCGTCACCTGCATCAATTCCGTCAGTATCACACTCGATTGCAAGAAGCCCGATATTAATTGCATTTCTGTAAAATATTCTTGCAAATGATTTTGCAAGCACTGCTCCTACCCCTGCAATTTTAATTATTTGAGGAGCATGCTCTCTTGATGAACCGAGTCCAAAATTGTTTCCGGCAACAACAAAATCACCCTTTTGCATAGATGATGCAAAATTAGGGTCAGCATCTTCAAGAACATGTTTCGCAAATTCAGGAAGGTTGGAACGAAGGTGAAACAGTCTTCCCGGAGCGATGTGATCGGTTGAAATATTATCTCCAAACTTAAATGCTTTTCCTTTCATTGTTGCTTGACTCCTTTCTAGTGTCCCGGTTTTAAAACCTGTAAATTTCTGGTTTCTGAAATTTCTTGTCTTGCTTCTCTTATCTTTTGTCTGTTTTCATCTGATAAACTTAATCCGTTACAAAGTCTGTCGATAAAACCTGTGTTTAATTTGACGGCTTTATCAAGAGCGCCGAGTTCTTCAAGAGTATCTTTTATTTCCGAAAACTTGTACCCGAAAGAATGCTTGGATTGATATACCATAGTTTCGCCTGATTCTGCCGTAATCGGTTCTCCGCCAAGTTCAAAGTGGAGTTTAAATATTGATTTTAAATCCTGAATTTCAGACTGCATGGTCTGTATGCTTTGTTGTATACGTAAAAACCTTTCAAACAAATAATCAATATTTTCGAGTTGTTTTGTTTGCCAATCATATTTTTGCAGATATAATTTTTTTAATTTTGGATATGCAAGTGCCAAGCCCATTGCGTCAGCCATTGCTCTATGGTGATTTTCCAATTCAACATGGAATTTATCCGTTAAGGCTGCAAGTCCGTGTGATTCCAGATCAGGACATATTTCTTTAAACATTTGTTGTGAATCAATTTTTTCGTTTTCAAACTTTTTCTTGAAGACTCTTTTGCTTGCTTCATTCAAAAATGAGTAATCAAAAATTGCATTGTGTGCAACAATCGGAGCATCACCGATAAATTCAAAGATTTCACCCATCACATCTTTTTCTGTCGGTGCATCTGCAACCATATCTTCCGTAATACCATGAATGGCAATACTTGATTTTCTTATGTGCTGTTCGGGATTAATCAATGTTTGATATGTATCTTTGATTTTTCCGTTTTCAAGTCTTACTGCAGCAAATTCTATAATTCTCTCTTTTGTATAATCAAGTCCTGTTGTTTCAGTATCCAGAACTATTTCAACAACTTTTTTTCTCGGCATACGGTTCACTCTGTCCTTTTCTTTGAGTATATAATAGCATGAAAAAAAAATATATGCTAAAATACTTGAGTGAATACGGCTTTAAAATTAGTTTGAATATTTAAGGAGATAGTTATGGCAATAGATGTTAATAAAGAAAATATTGAATCAGAAGTGTTGCAGTCTGAAAAGGTGGTTGTTGCGGATTTTTGGGCACCATGGTGCGGACCTTGCAGAAAACTTAGTCCTGTATTAGAGGAATTAGAAAAATCTTTTGACGGAAAGGTTAAACTTGTAAAAGTTAATGCGGATGAAAATTTTGAAATTATGAAGGAATATTCTGTTAGCGGTTTGCCGACACTTCTCGTATTTAAAAACGGTGAAGCAGTAGAGAGAATGGCAGGTTTAATACCAAAGTCATCTATAATAAACAATATTGAAAAGCATTTATAAATTGGAATGAAATATGATTGACAGATATTCTTTACCTGAAATGAAAAAAATCTGGGATTTGCAATCCAAGTTTTCTTATTACTTAAAAGTCGAATTAGCGGTTTGCGAGGCTTATGTCCGGTTGGGGCAAATCCCGAGTGAGTCATTTTTAAAAATAAAAAAGCTTGCATCGTTTGATTTGAAACGTATTGATGAGATAGAGGCAGAGGTCAGGCATGATGTTATTGCTTTTTTGACCAATGTAAACGAAACAGTCGGTGCAGAATTGGCTCAATATATCCATATGGGACTCACAAGTTCTGATGTGATTGATACGGCTTTTGCTTTGCAGATAAAGGAGTCTTCAAATATTATTGATAATAAATTCCGTGCAGTTACTGAAACCTTAAAACAAATGGCTCAAAAATATAAACATACGGTTTGTATCGGTCGTTCGCACGGGATTCATGCTGAAGTTATGACGTTTGGTGTTAAAGTGTTAAATTGGCTGGACATATTTGAACGTGTTTATAAAAAATTCAGATATTCTTGTGAAAATATCATGGTAGGACAAATTTCGGGACCTGTCGGAACATACAGTAACTTGCCGATGGAGGTCGAAACAATTGCTTGTGAAATCTTGGGCTTAAAACCTGCAAGAATATCTACACAGGTAATTGCACGAGATATTCACGCTGATTATATGCAGTCATTGGCACTTATAGCTTCCGTAATTGAACAGGTAGCGGTTGAAATCAGACATCTTCAAAGAACAGAGGTTCGAGAAGTTGAAGAAGGTTTTGGTGCAAAACAAAAAGGTTCGTCTGCGATGCCACACAAGAAAAACCCGGTTTTATGCGAGAATTTAACGGGATTGGCAAGAGTTGTCAGAAGTAATTCTTATGCGGCAATGGAAAATATTGCGCTCTGGCATGAAAGAGATATTTCGCACAGTTCTGCGGAGAGAATAATTTTCCCTGATTCTCTTGAATTGGTCGATTTTATGCTTACAAGACTGAATAATGTACTTCAAAATCTTGTTATTAAAGAAAATAATATGGAAAATAATTCCAACATGTTTGGTGGAATTGTTTATTCTCAAAGAGTTCTTTTAAAACTTGTTGAAAAAGGTTTAACAAGAGAGGATGCTTATAGGATTGTTCAAAAACATGCTCTTGATGCGTTTGAAAGCAATGGTGATTTTAGAAAAAATCTTGAAGGTGATAATGAAGTAACAAAACTTTTGTCAAACGCAGATATTGATGAATGTTTTGATAGAGCAACATACTTGAAAAATATTGATAAAATATTCGATAAATTCATTGTAAAGGTATAATTTCTTATTGTTTTATTTGGTTGTGGTTTTTATAATAAAATTAATATTTGTTAATAAATGCGCAAATTTTTGAATATTTTGGTATTAATATAATGTGTACGAAATTATATTAAGGTGTGTTTAATATGAATAATTTATCCATAAATCGTTTAAATGTCACTCCAAATTTCAGAAGTAATCCAGCAGATAAAAAGGTTTCTTCTAATACTTCAATCAATGGTGGAACACTTCCATTCACAAAACGGTTGAACATGTCACCAGCCACAATAGGTGCAGTAAACGGTTTTTGTTGGTTCGGAGTAGGTATGCTTTTAGATAAATTATTCACTGCGTTTTCAAACTCAAAACTAAACACTAAGGCATCTTTGGCTATACAGGGTGCTTTTGGCGCATTTATGGGATATCAGGCGTATAAAGTTGCTAAAAATGAAGCCGCTCAATCGTAATATATTTAACATTCTCTTTTAAATTTGTCGGTATTGTGTAATACTGGACTAATGTTGAAAGAAGGGATTATTTTATGATAAAAGTAGCAGTTTGCGGTTCAAGCGGAAAAATGGGAACAGAAGTTGTAAGAGCCGTCAATAATGATAAAGAACTAGAGTTAGTTGCCAAAATTGATATTACAGACGGAGAATATTCAACGATAGAAGAAGCAGCTAAGGCTTGTAAGATAGATGTTCTTGTTGATTTTACGCAACCAAAGAGTATTTATGAGAATGCTCAATATTGTCTGAGTAACGGAATCAATATTGTAATCGGAACAACAGGGCTTTCTGATGGTGAGATTTCAAATCTTAAAAAACTTTCTGAAGGAAATAAGGTGTCTTGCTTAATTGCACCTAATTTTTCAACCGGAGCTGTTTTGATGATGATGTTTGCAAAACAAGCTGCAAAATATTTTGATAATGCAGAAATTATTGAACTTCATCATAATCAAAAGAAAGATGCTCCTTCGGGTACTGCTGTAAAAACAGCGTTAATGATGTCGGAAGGTGCAGACGGCAGTAGTTTTACTGCGGGAAATTGTCCTGAAACCGAAACAATAAAAGGTGCAAGAGGCGGAATTTCGTATTCTGATATCCACATTCACTCTGTTAGAATGCCCGGTTATATTGCATCTCAAGAAGTTTTGTTTGGGTCGTCGGGGCAGGTGTTTAAAATCAGGCATGATTCAATGAATAGAGAATGTTATATGCCGGGAGTTTTGATGGCAGTTAAGCATGTTGTCAAAAAGCCTGAATTTATTTACGGATTAGAGAATATAATGGTATAAGGTGAGGAAAATGAGAAAACCAAATATTGCGATTTTAGGAGCAACAGGAGTTGTAGGGAGAGAGATAACAAAGATAACGGATGAACTGGGAATTGAATATGAAACTATTAAGTTTCTGTCAAGTGCAAAGAGTGCCGGCAGTAAGTTAACCTTTCAAGGAAAAGAATACACGGTAGAAGAAGCAACTCCCGAGTCATTTGACGGTGTAGATATTGTAATGGCATCGGCAGGCGGTTCTACAAGTCAGAAATTTGCACCTGAAATTGTAAAACGTGGTGGTGTGATTATTGATAATTCAAGTGCTTTCAGAATGGATAAGGATGTTCCGCTTGTAATTGCATACGTTAATGATGATGATTTAAGAAAACATAAAGGCATAATTGCTAATCCGAATTGTTCAACATCTCAACTTATGCTTGTGTTGAAACCGTTACACGAAAAAGCAAAAATAAACAGACTGATTGTTTCAACTTATCAGGCAGTTAGTGGTGCGGGATTGGCTGCAATTAATGAATTGAGAGAAAATACGGTTGCAACATTAGATGATAAATCTTTTGAAAACAAGTGTTTTAAAAAACCAATATCATTTAATGTAATCCCTCAAATAGATGTATTCTGCGAAAACGGATATACAAAAGAAGAAATGAAGGTTGTAAACGAAACGAAAAAGATTTTACATTTAGCGGAAGATACTCCGATTTCATGTACGGCAGCAAGAGTTCCTGTTTTTAACGGACATTCTGAGGCTGTGGATATTGAATTTGAAAACGAGATTTCTCCTGATGAAGTAAGAGAAATTTTGCGTGCATCTTTCGGTATAGAAATTATTGATAATCCTGATAATTTTGAATATCCTACAACACGTGATGCTAGCGGTAAGAATCCTGTATATGTAGGACGTATAAGAAAGAATCTTGCATTCAAAAACGGTATTACTCTATGGTGTGTTGCCGATAATCTAAGAATCGGCGCAGCACTTAATACTGTGAGAATTTGTAAAAAAGTAATAGAAATGGGATTGTTTGGAGGTAATAAATAATGAATTTGGGTATTTATCCCGCTAATAAATCACTGATTTTTGGCGCAGGTAAAAATATCAATCAGAAGATGTCATCAATAGATATTGCTTATGCTAAGGAGTTGGCTGAAATAAAAGCAAGAAAACAAGATGAGAAGATTGCATACCTTCTAAATCCAAGTACTCCTTTTCAAAAAGCTAAAGATAAAATTCAAAATGCGTTACAAAAAATCTTGGATAAAAAGTCATAATTTTATTACTTTTTGTTAATCCGTAGTATATTTCACTTTGTATTTGTTATATTATAAATACGATGGGGCAAGTATTAAACAGGAAAAATATATCAGAATTTGTTCAAAATCTGCATAAAGCAGGCAAGACTGTTGTAACTACAAACGGATGCTTTGATATTCTGCATGTCGGGCATGTTCGTTATTTGCAAAAATCAAAGAGTTTTGCGGATTATTTGATTGTCCTCTTAAATTCGGATAAATCCGTAAAAAGTATAAAAGGTGACGATAGACCTGTTAATAATGAACAAGACAGAGCAGAACTTCTTGCGGCACTTAACTGTGTAGATTTTGTCGTAATGTTTGATGAGGATAGCCCTGCTGCACTTTTAGATGAAATAAAACCCGATGTTTATACTAAAGGTGCGGATTACACTATGGAAACACTTCCGGAGAGAGAAATAATGATTAAGAACGGTACTAAGGTTGAGTTTATAGACTTTGTACAGGGAAAATCTACAACGAATATAATAAATAAAATTAATAATAAGGAGTAATCTATGAAATCTTTTACATTGGAACAAATTGCGCAAATCACAGGCGGATTATTATCAAAAGCGGAAGACGCAGTTATAACAAAAATTGCACCACCTGTACTTGCGGATGAACAAACTCTTGCATTAGCACTTGGTGAAGATGAAATTGCTAATCTTTCCACATCCAAAGCAAAGGCGGCATTAGTTCCTTTGGGAGTTAATATAGACGGATTTTCTACAATTGAGGTTGAGCGTCCGAGATTAGCTATGATGAAATTGATTACTTTGTTCTATGAAGCACCTGAAACAAATTCAGGAGTTCATCCGACTGCGGTTGTTCATCCTGAAGCAAAACTCGGGCAGAATGTTTCACTCGGACCTAATGTTGTTGTTGCAAAAGGTGCTGTAATTGGTGATAATACAACAATTCTTGCAAACAGTTATATAGGAAATTATGCAACTGTTGGTGCAGAATGTTTCTTCCATGCAGGTGTTAATATTGGTGACCGTGTTCAAATCGGTAACAAAGTTATTCTTCACCACGGAGTTTCACTGGGTGCAGATGGATTCAGTTTTGTAACAGAAAATCCTAATAATATTGAACAAGCAAGAAAAGACGGGGAAATAAAAGATGCACAAGCTGAGCATGTCATCTTCAAGATTAACTCAATAGGTTCGTTGATTATCGGTAATAATGTGGAAATAGGTGCAAATACTGCAATAGACAGAGGTACTATTGAAAATACCGTTATCGGGGATAATACCAAGATTGATGATTTGGTAATGATTGGTCACAATTGCAAAGTCGGTAGAGGTTGTATGATAGTTTCTCAAGTCGGGATTGCGGGAAGTTGTGTAATTGGTGACAGAGTAGTAATTGCAGGACAAGCAGGTCTTGCGGATCATATCAAAATCGGAGATGATTCGATTATTGCCGCAAAAGCGGGTGTTACTAAGAGTTTCCCTGAAAAATCAATTGTTGTTGGCGCTCCAGCGGTTCCAAGAAAAGAATTTATTAAACAATTGAAAATTATGAAGGATGCAGGTGAATTAATAAATAAGTTTAAAAAATATGAACCTTTGCTGAATTCGTTTGAAGAAGAACATCAACTGGATGCGGTGTAATGACAACATTATTAAAAGAGGTTAAAATATCAGGCAATACACTTATGAAAAATCATGAGTGCGAGGTTGTCGTAAAACCTTCCGATTCGGGAGAAATTCGTATATATTCTGAGGGCGCGGATAAATACTTTGTTGCTTGTGTTGATAATGTGATTGCAACAGACCATTGTGTGGTCTTAGGCAGCAAAAATCAAAGAACGCTGCTTGGCGGTTATAAATATCAAGCTATGCTTTGTGAACACTTTATGGCTGCTTGTTCTATTTTAGGAATAGATTCTATTGATGTGTATGTTTCAAAGCCTGAGTTTCCGATACTTGACGGGAGTGCAAAGAAATGGATTGAACTGTTCAAGGAAGCAGGGGTTACAAAGAGGAAACAAGAATTTTATACGGTAAGTGAACCGGTGTATTATCTGAATGGTAAGACAAGTCTTGTTGTTCTTCCCGATAAAGAACTGACTTTATCTTATGCGGTTAATTACAATCATCCTGATTTAATCAGGCAATGGGTAGCTTATGATGAAAAACATATTGATGAAATTATAGAGGCAAGAACATTTGGCTTTTATAGGGATTTGAAAAAATATCAGTTGTTAGGCTTTGCAAGAGGCGTTAATATTGATAACACTTTAGGTTTGATGGATGATGGAACTTATTCTTCTGCCTTAAGAAGTGATAAAGAACCTATAAAACACAAAATACTTGATTTATTTGGTGATTTCTATTTGACTGGTGTTTCGATACTTGATTTAAAAGCTCAAATCCTTGTAAAAGAGGCAGGGCATGCAGTTCATGTGAAAGTCGCTAAAGTATTAAAAGATAAATTAATAAAAATATAAAGGAGATAAAATAATGCAAGATGTTCAAGAAGAGAAAAAGCTAAGTTTTGATACTGTTGAGATTATGAATATGATTCCTCACAGATATCCTTTCTTGCTTGTGGATAGAATAACAGAATGTGTTCCGGGTAAGTATTCTAAGGGCTATAAGAACTTGTCTATGAATGAGGAATTTTTTCAAGGTCATTTCCCCGGAAATCCTGTTATGCCGGGAGTATTGCAAATTGAAGCAATGGCTCAATGCTCAGCACCTATTCTTTATACAATGGATGAATATAAAAATAAATTAACTCTTTTTGCAGGAGTTGATAATGTCAGATTCAAAGGTATTGTAAGACCGGGAGACAGATTAGAAATGGAAATTGAACTTTTAAAATTGAAAGGTCCTATTTGTAAATGTCACGGTGTTGGTTATGTCGATGGCAAAGTTGTTGTAGAAGCTGATATGACCTTAGCAATGAAATAATTAAAACGCCCTTTAAAAGGGCGTTTTTAATATAAAAAAAAGACTGCAAGCGCAGTCATTTTGTTACATAAAAATTAAT
>CAMDZX010000039.1 GCA_945910925.1 uncultured bacterium
TGTTCGGTCACTGGTGGTTTGAAGGTGTTGAATTTATTAAACAGGTTATTAAGAAATTCAACAACTACTTACCTGAAGTGGAAAGACTAACTGCGGGTGAGTATATTGAAAAGTATCCGCCATCAGAAGCTATTCAAATCCCTGAAAGTTCTTGGGGACAAGGCGGTCATTTCTATGTATGGCAAAACCACTTGACAGAATGGATGTGGCCTATTATTCACTCTTGTGAAAAACGTATTACATCTATCGCTGCAAAATATGAAACTATACCTGAAGATAAATTGTTGCATAGAGCGTTGAATCAAATGGCAAGAGAAAATCTGCTCCTACAAAGTTCGGACTGGCCGTTCCTGATTACGACATGGCAAGCTAAAGATTATGCAACAGACAGATTCAGAGAACATGTTGAGAGATTTGAAACAATATGCGATATGATTGAATCTGGTAATATTGACGATGCAAAACTTCAAGAAATCGAAAGTATAGACAACTGTTTCCCTGTTATAGATTATAGAGTATATCTTCCGATAGAAGAAGGTGTAATTCCTCAACAGGAAAAGAAGCTTGCACCGTTATACGTAGACTAGAATAAAATAAAAATAACCATTAAAAAGAGGATGTCCCTGTTTTTGTGTCATCCTCTTTTTTGTTATAAAATACCTTCCATCATATCGTTTAACGAAACTTTACCAACCCTTATCGGTGTTGAATAAGAAGTGCCTGCAATAGGACGTAGCAGTTGTTTGTTCTTTTCATTATAAGGTAAATCCGTTCCGGGTTGTCCGGTTATATTTATTCCGATAATCTTACCATTTTCTTTTACTAATCTACCTTGAAAATTTCGTTGTTCATAATGCTGAGTAAATATTGAATTTCTTGATGCAGAATCTGAAGCAACAGAGACTTTATTACCTTGTTTTGTTAAAGAACCAACTCCCTCAACACCATCAATTGCCAGTAAATAATTAACTTTTTCTTTTGGATTGTCTATTTCGTTTCCGGCACTTACAAATATGCGGGTACCTTTTTTATTGATTGAGCTTAGGATTTTAGGAGTTAGGAAATTTTCTTGGGTTAAGAATGTTTCAATGGTTGTTTTTTGTTTAATCCCATTTTGGGTAGAAAGTTTCCCTATTTCACACATTGAAGCCTCTGAAAGACTAATATAATGTATATTTTCTCCATTTTGTACTCGTTTTTCCAGCTCTTGTAATCTTTTAATCATTAAGTTAGCAGGCAGATAACCTCTATATTTTATCTGTTCAAAAATATTTTTTTTGTGTTCAACTCGTTCTATTGTTGCAAAAGGATTTGTTCGGCGTAAATATGTTTCAACAATTTCACCGTGAGATACAAATTTAGGGAATTTTAGTTTTAGAAGATTTCTTAATCCTCCAAGACTCTTGAATTGGTCAATAATAACTATCGTTTTATTAGGTAGTAGTGCATTCTTAATGAATTCACCTTCCGAAGATAAAATTCTTACATTAACACCTTCTTTAGAACGACCTTCTTCCAGAAGATGATAAACCTTACCGTCTTTTGGATTTACCCAGCGTGCTCTTTTATACGTATCTTCAATTTTTTTTGAAGTTAGTCTTATTAAGTCCTCAGCAGTCGCTTTTGGAAAAGAATATTCCAGTTTATCACTTGCCAATTCTTTAATGGCTGCTTTGTTCAGTGCACGTGCAGTTTTGCCGATTTTGCCGACAAAAACCTTTGTAATATCTGCTGCACCATTTAGTGATAAACTCAAAATTTACTCCTTTGGGATAAATTATATTCTACACAGTACATATAAAACATCTGATAAGAAAAAATTGCCTTTTTGTTTAGTTACGTTAAGTTTTTGATTTATATTTTATTCTTTTATATGATAGTAAAGGAGAGGTTTTATAGGAATAGTATGAAATATGAATAGACAATTAAAATATATTCTGTTAGGTTTTCTAATATCATTGTTGACCGTAGCTCCTGTATGTGCGGCTCCTGTTTCATTCCCTAATATAAATATTGGGATGAAGCCGGCGAATACTCCTCAGGATTTTACAAACGGTATTCAAATTATCATATGGTTAACAATTTTAACATTGGCGCCAAGTATTTTTATTATGACGACGTCATTTGTTCGAATTGTAATTGTATTGTCGTTAACCCGTCAGGCGATGGGGGTAAACTCATTACCGCCTAATCAGGTTATTACGAGTTTAGCGCTGATTTTAACGTTTTTTGTTATGTCACCGACTTTGAATCAAATTAATGATAAAGCATTACAACCGTATATGAAAAATGAGATTACACAACAGGCTGCAATAGATAGAGCCATTGTCCCTATTCGTGATTTTATGTTTAAACAAACTAACGAAAAAGAGCTTGCATTGTTTGTCAGAATGGGGAAATTGGAAAAACCAAAGAATAAGGATGATGTTCCTACTTATTGTCTTATTCCGGCATTTATTCTTAGTGAACTTAAAACCGCATTTACGATTGGATTTGTAATTTATCTTCCTTTTTTGATTATAGATATTGTTGTATCCTCAGTACTTGTATCAATGGGGATGATGTTCTTACCGCCAACTATGATTGCGCTACCTTTTAAACTGATAATGTTTGTACTTGTTGACGGCTGGTATTTAATTATCAAATCGCTTGTTGAAGGATTTGTGAGGTAGGGTATGAATCAAGAAATTATTATTACACTTCTTCAAAAAGCTTTTGTTCTGGTTTTAGAGGTTTCTGTACCGATACTTTTAACGGGTATGGTATTGGGTTTATTGGTTAGTGTATTTCAAACAGTTACGCAAATCCAGGAATCTACATTAACGTTTGTTCCTAAAATTATAGGTAGCGTTGTTGTGTTGGTTATCTTGCTTCCTTGGATGTTTAACCTGTTTATCTCTACGTTCAACGAATTTATGGATACACTACCGAGATTGTTAGGTGCATAATGTATAGTTTATTTGACATATTTTCACCTGCAAATATAATTTTGTTTATTGCAATACTAACCAGATTGAGCGGTTTATTTGCGTCTGCACCTTTATTTTCGACTTTTCCAATGCCTCAACAGTTAAAAATATGGTTAAGTGCTGCGATTGCATTTTTAATTTTTCCGTTGATTCAATCAAAGATTCAATTCATTGCACCGACTTCTGTGCCTGAGTTAACAATTATTTTATTTAAAGAATTTCTCATAGGTTTTGCAATAGGCTACTGTGCAAATGTTTTGTTTATTGCAATAGAACTTGGTGCAAATATGTTTTCAATCCAGATGGGGTTATCTGCGGATATGGCATTAAACCCTATGTCGGGAGGGTCATCACCTGTTATAACACAAATGTATACTTGGATGATGACAATGGTATTTATCTCAATAAATGCGCATCACTGGTTGTTTTCGGCACTGTATAACAGCTTTCAGGCAATGCCGATAGGATACGGTTTTGCATTCTCGCCGGAAGTTGTGCAACAAATTGTTTTTATGATTAGCCAAATTTTTGTAATAGGTTTAAAGATTGCACTACCTATTTTCGGAGTCCTTTTTATTACGGATGTTCTTTTAGGTTTTACTTCTAAAGTAATGCCTCAAATGAACATATTTATGGTATCAATTCCTTTAAAAATATATCTGGGCTTGATGTTGTCAATAATGTTTGTTCAGCCGATTATTGAGTATTTGAATATTCTCATTCCCAAATTTATGCAAAGTATTATGGCTATATTTTAGGACCGATTGGGCTAAAATTAGACAAATACAATTGTTAAGTACTTGAGTGCCTGAGTAAATGAGTGGTAATAATTTTATTGGTGGTTTAATAAAAACAATCCAAAGAGCTATATAACCTTTAATTATAAAAATATCTTTAATAATACATGCCTGTTTTGTAACAAAAAAAATCCAATTATTATTGAACTTTCATCCTATATTTTTTCTTTTTGTAACAAATTTGAGAAAAAGATTAAAGAATATGGAAATTTATCCGTTATGTAATTATGTAATAAGTATCGTCTACTAAGTTAATGTGAGGAATAGAACATGGATTTTAATCAAAACTTTCAATTTGTAAGTTCAACAGACTCTTTGGCAGAACACGATCTGAAAAAAGAAGTAACAGTTGAACTATCATCACTTTTTGACAGCGTAATGTCAACAGTAGTAGATTATTTTGAGGAGGCAATAGTAGCATAGATTTGGACAATTGAATAGTTGGATTTTGAAAATGGCGGGTTATATAATTCCCGCCATTTATGTATTCTAAATAAATTTTGTAAGTATATTCATCAGTTCAAATTTATTTTTGTATCCTGAAAATTTACTTATTTCTTTTCCGTTTTTGAATAATATAAAGGTCGGAAAACCCATTACTCCGTATTGTGAAACTAAATTAGGGTTTTTATCTCCGTCGACTTCACCAACCCATATATCTGGAAGTTCTCTAAATACTTCTTTTTGCCGTTGGCAGTAACTGCACCACTTTGCAGAGAATACTACAAGCTTTAAGCCGTTCTCGATTTCTTTTTGTATATTGTTTGAATCTAAATTTACTATCATAATGCCCTCTCTTTTTTATGATAGTTCAAAGTATATTTTTGTCATTATACAATCGGGTTAATTTATTGCATTTCATAATAAACTGTATAGATTTCTTTGGTTGAGAGTTTCGCATGCCCGCCCCTAATCAAAACCAACGGATATCCTGCTGCCCAAAACGCTATATTTCCAGCTTGATATATAGGATAAATCCACCAAGAACGGTTTGCACCATGTTTTTTAATCCTTCCGTAAAAGTTTATATTTTCATTGTTTTTTACGACAAAATTATCAACCACCAAATCTGCAGGAGTTCCCATTAAATCATTCGGCGATATCGTTTCAACCCTGCCGATAACTTCGGAATCTTTTGGAAGAATATATTTCCCAAGATTTATAGATTTTATTGTTTTGAATAAAATCAAATCGCCTTCTTTTACCCCATCATTTTTTGTTGTTAGGTTTTGAGATATTTTTAATTGTACCGGGATTGGTGCAATTGAGTAATTATACTTTGTTTTAACTTTTGCCGGTTTTATTTTTTTCTTATCAAGTTTTAGTGCAATTTCATCTATAACGCGCTCTTTTTTTACACTCAATGGAATGATACTGTTCTTAGGAGTATATTTTTCTGCAAACTCATCTTCAATTTTAACTTTTGAATTGTCAAATTGTTCAATAGGTGTCGGAGTAAGAGTTTCTTCTGCAAATTCATCCACAATTAAAGGTGCTGCACTTAGCGGAAGTGCAGTTGCAATTTGCACACAAATACAAAATGTTAATAGTTTTGTTATCATTTATATCTTACTTTTTTTGTTGATTTTGTTTCTATCTTTTGTTGTAGTTTTGCTCTGTTAGCACGTGAAGTTAACAGGAAGTTTTGATAATATATATTATCGCTGTAGTAGTTTGTAGCTAAGAAGGAAGGATATTTATTATAAATGTATTCATAAATTCTTGCCATCCTTCTTGAGGATAATGAATAACTGTCACCGCATTCGTATCTTCTTTGAGGAGTTGATTTGCATATATGAACAATTAAAGCAAGCGGATTGTATCCTGCTGCAACCATATAATCTACGGCTTCTTTATCTGCTTTGTTGTTATATTTTTGCGGCTTTACCCAATAATCCAATAAAGAACCGTATCCTCTAAAGATACCATCATAAGAATCTACAGCCTGTGCAATCCTGCGACTCAATAATGCTGCAAGCTCATTATCATCACCTATATTAGCCATTTGCAGAGGAGTTACATATACTATCCATTGTAAATATAAGAACTTCAAATCAGTCCCGACATTGTATTCTTTTTGTCTCGGCAAATACCTGAAACAAACTCTCTGTTCAAGTCTGTTAGAGTTTAATATTCTAAACCCGACCTTGTTTATTCTATCTTGTACCTGTGTTATGTCGTCTAAATTAAAGTTTTCAATGTATCCGGCTGCAAATGTCGGAGCTGTAAAAGCAAAAATTATTGCCAAAACTGTAATAAATTTTTTCATGTCCCTCACCTACCTCATTAATTATATAATAAAAGATTTATATCAACAACGGTTTAATGAGCTTATATCTGTAAAACTTCCTTTATATGTAACAAATTTGTAACAAAATCCTATAAAAAAGCAATTATTTATTATTTATATACTTTATATATACAAGGAAGACAAAATTAGGACAGGATAATTAACAAACATAAATTATTGGTTTGTTAAGTACAAATTTAATAAGGGGTATAATTCTATGGCAATTGGGGCAAGAGATTTTATTGACAAACTTTTAGTTGAAAAATACGCACAGGAAAAAGTAGACAATCATGATAATTTAGAGTCCAGAATTTCAGCGGAGGAAGTGATGGACGTAATGAGTGTTGCATCTCATAATGCCTTAAATTATCTTAAATTATCACAAAGACTTGCCATAGTCTGTTATGCCGTCAATGTAAAAGCAGCAAAATACGAACCCGTAGCTCTGCCGCAGTAGAGTACGCTCCTGAATTGGTGTGTTTTATACACCTGCTCTTTTGCCTGCATTAATATATTCGTTTAGTTTATTTACCATAACATCTTTGTATATATTACCGTTAAGCTCTGATTTTGCTTCAAATCTCAACGTAAATACAGGTTCCGTATTACTTTGACGAACAAGCGCAAAACCTCCGTCGAAAACAATTCTCATGCCGTCCAGTGTTATAATATCTTTGATTGTATCGCCGAAAGCGTTAGGGTTTTCTCTTATGTATGTTTCAAACTCCATAAGAACAGTTTTCTTCAATTCATTCGGGCATGGCAGTCTTAATTCAGGTGATGAATATACTGTATCAAACGGTGTCAACAAGTCTTGAATTACAAAATCAGGGTTTTGTTGTTTTTGTTTCGCTATTATTTCTATAATTCTGCATCCTGCGTATACTGCATCATCAAATCCGTAGTATCTGTCTTTGAAGAATGTGTGTCCGCTCATTTCTCCTGCGAGAACCGCAGCTACTTCTTTCATCTTGCTTTTTATATATCCGTGCCCTGTTTTGCACATAACCGAATGTCCGCCAAGTTTATCAATGGTATCAAACAGAACTTGTGAACATTTAACCTCTGAAACTATGTATGGAGAAAGGTTTTTCTTTTTATATTGTTCTATAACATCCATTGCATATATCAGAAGTAATTTATCTCCTGTCATTTGATTACCTTTAGAATCTACAACACCGATTCTGTCACTATCTCCGTCAAATGCGATACCTAAATCTGCTTTTTCTGCAATTACAGCACGTTTTAAATCTTCAAGGTTTTTAGGGTCGCTCGGATTTGGGTGGTGATTAGGGAATCTTCCATCAGGAGTCGAATAGAGCTCGACAACCTTACACCCTAAATCTCTGTATAGCTGAGGTCCGACAACACCGCCTGTTCCGTTTCCGCTATCGACTACAACTTTTATATTTCCCTGTATCATTCTTGCAAGCGAAGAAAACTCCCCTTGTAATTCTTTTATATAATCGGGGATTATGTCGTATTCTTTAAGCTCTCCGTTGACTATTGTTGCAGACTGTATTCTATATTCGCTTTCTGCAATTGCTCTTACTTCTTTGATTTGTTCTTCATTAAGAGATTGTTTGTTATATGTCATTTTTAAGCCGTTGTATTGACTAGGGTTGTGACTTGCAGTTACAATTAACGCACCGAGAACAGGTTTATCGTTGGTTAAAAATCTTGGAACGCCTGCAGCTTCGGAATAATATCCGATAGGTGTCGGTGCAAGTCCTAAATCAACTACATTTGCACCTGTCGAACGAATACCTTTTATTAAGGCTTGGACAAGAGATGGAGAATGTGTTCTGGCATCTCTGCACACCGTTACCCAAATATTCGGATTTAATTCTCCCGATTTATTTGCAACATATTTTATAAAAGCGCGTCCCGTATAAAAAAACACTTCTTCTGTTACATCTTCTCCGTAAATTCCTCTTATATCATTTTTTCCGAATGCTGTTAACGGTAACATATTTTTCTCCTGTATTTACCAAACTACCTCTTTTAAGTATAATTTAGTATAAATATGCAAAACATTCAATCAAACGTAAACAAAAATGATAAACTTACCGCTTTAATTTTTATACTTCCGGCGGTTTTAGGTTCTCTTATTTTTATTGTAATTCCCGTTTTGTTCTCATTCTCGCTGAGTTTTTTTGATTGGGATTTGCTTTCTCCTATGAAATTTGTCGGGGTTCAGAATTATAAAGATATTATTACGGATTCAACATTTTTGCAGGTGCTTGCAAATACTTTTGTTTTTGCAATATCAGTCACAGTATTTGCTGTTATTATACCGCTGGTTCTTGCTGCTATTTTGAACTCTAAAATTAGAGGCAGTGATTTTTATAAAACGGCATATTTTTTACCCTTTATTACTCCTATGATAGTTATTGCAGTTGTTTGGCAATGGATATTTGACCCGAATATCGGAATATTAAACGAGTTGTTTAAGCTTAATATAAAATGGCTTTATGATACACGATTTGCACTGCCCGTGTTGATTTTTATTTCAGTATGGAAACTTATTGGATATAATATGATAATATTTTTGTCGGGATTTTCAACGATTAACCATGAGGTTCTGGAAGCCGCAAAAATAGATGGTGCAAACGCTTTGCAGACTTTTAAAAACGTTACGGTTCCACTTTTAACACCGACTATATTTTTTGTCGTTGTTATAACCTCGATATCATCATTTCAGGTGTTTGATTTAGTCTATATAATGACTCAGGGCGGCCCTGATAATAGTACGATGGTTCTTGTGTATTCAATTTATAAATATGCGTTTGAATATTTTGATATCGGAAAAGCAAGTGCGGTTGCTTACATATTATTTGCAATTATTTTTGTGTTAGTTTTGTGCCAATGTAAATTAAAACAAAAAGAATATTAAGAAATAAATGATTACAAATCTTAAACTATTACTTGAAATTCTTTTATATTTTGTATACGATTGAAGTGAGCGGTGTGGACGCGCTTATTTTTGTACTAGACAGTAAATATAAAGGAATAGCAAAATGAATCCTATAATCAAAGAATTAGAAGAACAATATAAAAAGAGTGATATTCCTGAAATCAATCCCGGCGATACCGTAAAGGTTTTCGTAAGAATTGTTGAAGGAAACAAAGAAAGAATTCAGGCTTTTGAAGGTACCGTAATCAAAGAACACGGTTCAGGTATCAACAAGACTATTACCGTTAGAAAAGTATTCCAAGGTATTGGTGTAGAAAGAGTATTCTTACTCAACTCTCCAAGAATTGATAAGATTACTGTTCTTAGACGCGGTGATGTCAGACGTTCTAAATTATACTATTTAAGAGAACGTTCAGGTAAGGCTACACGTATCAGAGAAAAAATTGAAAAAAGATAAGTTACATATACATTGGTATCCGGGACATATTGCGAAAGCTGAAAGAGCCCTCAAAGAGAAACTCAATCTTGTTGATGTGGTTATAGAAGTTTTAGATGCCCGACTTCCAATCAGTAGCAGTTATGATGACATAAAGAAGCTTTTGGGTGATAAACCAAGGCTTCTTTTGTTAAATAAATCTGATTTGGTTAATAGGGATGAGTTAACCGATTGGGTCGAATACTTGAAACAGAATACGGGCTGTCCTGTTCTTGCCGTTGATACAAAGTCTTTCAAATGTGTTCCGCAGATAGAAAAAATAGTACAAAAACTTAGTGAGCCTCGTATTCAGGCTATTATGGCAAAGGGGCTTTTACGTCGTCCTGCTCGTGTGGTTGTCGTAGGATTGCCAAATGTCGGAAAATCAAGCATTATAAACAAATTAACAAAATCTTCCAAAACAAAAGTAGGTGCAAAAGCCGGAGTAACCCGTCAACAACAATGGGTTAGAATTAATCCCAATATAGATTTACTTGATACTCCTGGAATTATCCCAATGAAGCAGGATGACCAAATGCGTGCTAAAAAGCTTGCATTTGTGAACTCTGTTTCAGAAAACGCATACTCTGTAGAAATTGTTGCAAAAGAGCTGCTGGATATAATCTCGCAAAATGATAATTATTCAAAATTGTTCAAAGAATATTACAAGGTAGATGATTTATCGCTTGAAAATATCTCAATAAGCAGAAATTGGTTAAGAAAAAGCGGAGGCGACAGTAATATTTCTCCTGATACAGAGCGTTGTGCAGGGTATATTTTAAAGGATTTTCGTGACGGCAAAATCGGCAAATTTATTTTGGATAGTGTTTAGAGGTTTTGCAATAGCCAATCAATCTTGCAAAGTTAGAATTTTAACAACAAATTAAGAGCATATATCTTAATCAATTCTCTTTCAGGTTGGGATTTTAAACAAATCTATAGCCCTTAACATCTTGAAAACGCTTCTACATCAATATTATCAAACGTATTATCAAAGAAATATGCAGAAGATGCGACCATAGATGCGTTATCCGTGCAATATTTCATAATCGGAGCATTAACTCTGTATCCTTCTTTTTCAAGTTCAAAGATTTTTCTTCTTATTTCCGAATTTGCGGCAACACCGCCGGCTATTACAACTTGTTTATATCCCTTAACTTCAAGAGCATGTTTTACCTTCTTTATCAGCGTTTCAGAAACACATTCCTGAAAACTTGCGCAGATATCAGCAACCGGAAGTTCGTTTCCGTCAAAAGATTTTACAAGCCTTGATGCTGCGGTTTTTAATCCGCTAAAACTAAAGTCAAACTCTCCAACTTTTGCCTCAGGCAGTTTGAATGCCTTTGGATTACCTTCTTGAGCCATTTTATCCAATCTTGGTCCGCCAGGATACGGAAGTCCAATCAGTCTTGCAACTTTATCATAAGCTTCACCCACAGCATCATCAATTGTTTCCCCGATAATTTCAAGTTCGGAATAAGATTTAACATCAATAATCTGTGTATGACCTCCGCTTACCAACAACGCAATAAAAGGCGGTTCTAAATCCGTGTCAATAAAGTTCGCACTAACGTGTGCGTTCAGGTGGTTTACGCCAATAAACGGTTTGTCATGAACAAGAGCAAGAGTCTTTGCGGCATTCAGCCCAACAAGCAAACACCCCACAAGCCCCGGCCCGACAGTTCCTGCAAACGCAGAAATGTCATTTGGGGTTAAATTTGCATCTTTGAAGGTTTTATCTATTACTACATTTATTGCTTCCAAGTGTTCTCTTGCAGCAATTTCGGGTATGACTCCACCATATTGCTCGTGTGTTTTTATCTGAGATGCAACAGTATTGGCTACAACTCTACGCCCTCCTTGAACAATTGCACAGGCGGTTTCGTCACAGCTTGATTCTATTGCCATGATGTAACTGTTTTCGTCTAATGTTACAGGTGTGTTACTAAATAATGTATTTTTAATCTTGTTCATAGTAACATTATAATGCAAAAACAAACGGATAGGACAAATGCAGTTTATCGACAAAACAAAAATTAAACTTGTATCAGGGCGTGGCGGCAACGGAATGGTTGCGTGGCGTCGTGAAAAATATGTTGACAAAGGCGGTCCGGCAGGTGGTGACGGCGGTAACGGTGGAGATGTTTATCTTGTCGCTGATAGAGGTCTTGCAACGCTTTTGGATTTCAAATACCGTTCGGTGTTTAAAGCAGAAAGCGGTCAAAATGGTGGGATAAAAGGTATGCACGGCAGGTGTGCAAAGCATTTGTATATTAAAGTTCCTCTCGGCACAATAGTTAAAGATGATGCCACAGGAAAAGTTATTGCCGATTTGACGGAAGAAGGGCAAACCGTATTAATTGCAAAAGGCGGACGAGGCGGACGAGGGAATGCAAGATTTGCATCCGCACAAAAGAGAGCGCCGCAGTTTTGCGAGCCCGGAGAACCTGCAATCGAACGGCTTGTTGATTTGGAATTAAAACTTATTGCGGACGTCGGTCTTTTGGGTATGCCTAATGCAGGTAAATCCACATTTATTAGTGTAATCAGTTCTGCAAAACCTAAAATTGCAGATTATCCGTTTACAACCCTTGTTCCAAATCTTGGTGTTGTCAAAAAACTCAATGGTGACGGTTATGTTGTTGCAGATATTCCGGGTTTGATTGAGGGTGCAAGCGAAGGCGTAGGGCTCGGGCATGAATTCCTGCGGCACGTAGAAAGATGTCGTTTTCTTGTTCATATCGTAGATTTAACATCAGACAATCCTGTTGATACTTATAAAAAAATTAATGCAGAACTTGAAAAACATTCCGAAGCACTAGCAAGAAGATATCAGATTGTTGTTTTGAATAAAATTGATGCAGTTGATGAAGAAAAGAAGGAAACAGTTTTAAAAGAGTTTGAAGCAATGCTCCCTGATGAAAAAATATTTACAATGTCAGCCGCAACAAAAGAGAACGTTGAAGAACTTCTTCAATATATTTCACAAAAAGTAGATGAAATTGAGCGCCCTGTTGTAGAAGTTATTGTAGAAGAAGATACGGGAGCGTACGATAACGACGATAGTGCGTTTGAAATCTATAAGTTAGACAAAAACACGTTTGTTGTCGAAGGCGGAAAAATTTCCCGTCTTGCAAGCGTTACCGATGCTCGCAATCCTGAACAAATTATCAGATTGCAAGGTATCTTGACTTCTATGGGAGTTTTTGACGAATTGAACAAACTGGGAATAAAAAATGGCAATACTCTGGTGATAGGTCATCTGGAATTAACTCATTACGATGACTCTCTATGGGATGAAGGTGCAGGCTACTAAGCTAACGTATTAATGTGTTTTGCTTGGTGAGAGTTTGATTTGCTAAAAAAATTGGTGACTGAATGTTTGACTTTCATAATTGCATTGTAGATTTCTTCGTTAGAATAACCTTCTGCCTTTCTTGGTATTTCTATTCCTGCTTGTTTTACAGCACTACTTGTTACGCAAGACGAACTAGCCGTACTGCTTGACGGATTAAACATAACTTTCATATAAACACCTCGAATTACATAAACATTATAACAAATAAAAAACTTTTTGCAAGGGGTAAAACCTAATCCCTGAGAGCTATTTCAGGGTTTTTATGGTGTATTATTGACACTAAAATTGTTTTGAAATGTTAATAATTATTTGATATTATATTATGTATGAGTAAAGTATCTGTCGTTATACCTGTATACAATGCGGAACTGTATTTAAGAAGATGT
>CAMDZX010000040.1 GCA_945910925.1 uncultured bacterium
AGATCTTCAATCAAACAAATATTTACAGCTGCAATTTGCAAAAATTATTTCCTTGCCATGATTATTAATTTTTCCGACAGGGGAGATAACAGCAGCCGTTCCGCAAAGCCCGCATTCCACAAACTCTCCAAGTTCAGAAAGATATACCTCTCTTTCTTCTACCTTGTATCCCAAATCCGCTGCCAATGACATAAGCGAACGTCTTGTAATAGAAGGAAGAATACTGTCAGATTTTGGTGTTACGACTGTATTATCTTTTGTAACAAAGAAGAAATTTGCGCCGCCTGTTTCTTCAACTTTTGTTCTTGTTTTAGGGTCAAGATATAAGTTTTCATTAAACCCTTCATCATGAGCGGTTACTATCGGGTGAAGGCTCATTGCATAATTCAGACCGGCTTTAATATGTCCTGTTCCGCAAGGTGCTGAACGGTCAAAATCACTAACTTTTAATACCAACGAGGAAGTCGAAGAACCTTTTTTAAAATAAGGCCCGACAGGAGATGCAAAAATACGGAATTGATATTCTGTTGCAGGTTTTACACCCATTACAGGTCCCGTTGCAAACATTACCGGACGCAAGTACAATGCTGCACCTGTTCCGTATGGCGGGACAAAATCAATATTTGCTTTTACAACCTGCTCTACTGCATCAATAAATCTATCGACAGGGAATACAGGTATTTCAAGACGTTTTGCGGAATCTTCCATACGCTTTGCGTTCATATCAGGACGAAATACTACAACATGCCCGTCTTTTGTTTCATACGCTTTCATTCCCTCAAAACAAGTCTGACAATAATGAATAACTCCTGCACATTCGCTGATAACGACATTCGCCTCATCCGTGATGCAACCGTTATCCCACTTGCCATCCTTAAAGTTTGATACATATCTCTTATCGGTTTTATAATATCCGAAACCTAAATTTTCCCAGTCAATATTCTTCTTTGCCATAAAATCCCCTCTCTTTTTCAATCTCATGGTAAAGAATACACAACTCTATGTCAATAATTATAATATTAAGATTATATAATTATTTTTTTGCTGAGCTTTCAATAATGTTGAGTTTTTTAAGTCCCATTCTAATCATAGATGCCATTTTGTCTGTTGCAGGTTTCATAATAATTTTATCTTCACCCGTTTTAAACTGAGTGGTTATTCCCTTATTTTTGATAAAATCATTAACTTCATTAAACAAATACTGTTTATGTTGATTGTTTTTTCCATTAATAACAATTTTTGAAGTAGAACCAAAATTCACTCTATTATTATCTACTAAATTCATTTTATACCCCTCATTCTTTAATATTTATAGTATCTACATTTTACTTGAAAATATTTGAAAGTCTATTCCAAATCAATTTCTCTACGTTAATAAAATCAAAAATAATATCTGAAATTCCCTCTATATTTTTATAATAATCTATACTTTCCATCGACGCAACTGCAACTATTTTTCCTATTCCTGCTCTTTTTGCTGCTTCTATACCTGATAGTGCATCTTCAAACACAAGGCAATCTGCAGGGGATAAACATAACTTGGAAGCAGCTTTCAAAAATATATCAGGTGCAGGTTTACCCAATATCGTACCATCTGAATAGACAATTTTGTCTATATCAAACCATTGCTCAAGATGAAAACCTTCAATATAAAAATCAACATTATCTTTTTCCGACATTGTCGCAATTGTTCTCGGGATATTGTTATCTTTTAAAAAATCCAAAAACTCTACCGCCCCCGGCGCTAAGACAAAATGTTCTAAATCTTTTCTGCACATATCCCGATAATGTGATTCTTTCTCTTTAGCAAGACGCTCGACTACATCATCAGGTTGTTTCTGTCCCATTGCGTAAGCAATAATATCAGCATTTGTTCTGCCAAACATATATTTTCGCATTTCGTCATCAGAAAACGGCGTCCCCCGAAGTTTAGCGGAAAACTCTCTCCATGCCTGCAAATGCATGTGAGAATCCCAAAAAAGTGTTCCGTTAAAATCAAATATTACTCCCTTAACCATACTTTTAGAGTAAACTAAAAATCAAAAATTCGCAAACCTGTTTCCTGATCATACTTTCTTGGAGTTTTGGCGGTTGGAATATCCTCTACCCACAATTCGGTTGAACCGTTTACTTTTGCATTCACAAAATGACCCGAAATCGTTGAGTAATCCTTTCTTCCGCAAACTATATGCAAGTGAAAATAAGGTGAGGTATTATCGGTAGAAATATTCCCTATCAGATTCGAGATTTCAACTTGTTCATTGAAGGTTTTATCAATATGTTTTTTACCCGAAGCATCATAAAATCTTAGAGTAACACTACCGGCAGACCCTACACCTGAGATATAACCTACTTTGATATTCTCTTTTTTTACAAAATCTGTTACCGCATCATTAAAATCCGCATGGTTTTTAATAGAAACAATGTACTTGCTTCCGTATCTCTTTGCAGTCCATAAATCTCCCGATATAACAGTTCCGTAATCTACCATACATAATCGGTACAGAATAAATGCAACAAAAACTAAAACCACTATATTTATTAATGTTAAAAAAATCTTTGAGTTCATGTTGTCCTCCATATAATAATGTATCTTTTTAGTTTTTTATAGTAAATAAGATACTTGGGTTATTAAAAATAAAAGGAGGCAAAAAGCCCCCTTTAAAATGGAGTTTAACTAACACTAATAACCTTACGTACAATTAGTATTATGAACTTACTAATCTCATCGCTTCTTCTAACAATTCTTTGTTTGATTTAATCAAAGCATTAACAAGTTCCATTTGAACTTTTGCCTGTTGATAATTTGTCATATTACCTTTAAAATCAGTATTTGCCTGTTCTAGCAAACCTGAACGAATAGAACCTCTGCCTAAAACAGGTTTTCCTGAATCTTCCGTTTCTACAAAAACACCTTCTCTGACTTCATACAGTCCGTTAGGATTATGGAAGTTTGCAGTTGCAATTTTATATAAAGGTACGGAACGTTTCCCACCGTCAGCTTTTCCGTATATTGTTCCATCTTCTTTTATTTCATATTCGTCATATTTACCCATGAATTTCCCGTTATTAGGGTCAATCCACATCTTTATGTTTGTTGTCGGGATACTCAAAGCCCCGCCTTTAAGCGCAGTTTCTTCATATAAATCCGCACTTATGGATTTTGTGCCTGCCATAATTTCTCCGTTATCGTTCAAAATATAACCTTGAACGGAATCACCTTTTTTAGTTCTGTATACGCCTTCCGAATCAAATGTAAATTCTCCCAGACGGGTATATGCGGTTTTACCTTCGCTGTTTCTTGTTATAAAGAAACCGCTTCCTTCAAAAAACACGTTTTCATTTGATGTGCCCGGGGTAGATTTTCCTTGTCCTTGATTTTTGACAGGGTTATCCGTTATTGCACCGCCAAGAAACGTACTGAAAGTAACCTTGCTTTCTCTGAAACCCGGAGTATATTGGTTCATCATATTATCCGTAAGAGTTTCCATCCAATGGGTCGTTGCTCTTTGTGTGTTTATTGCTGTTGTAAACGAATCATACATGTGATTCTCTCCTTTTTATTTAGTGTGTCGTTTTCTCTTTAGTGTCTGCGGTTTGTATGATATTAACAATTTCTTGCATATCAAGCTCTGCTTCGTTTTCAGAAGCCGTATAATCTATACTTCCGTATTTTATGCCTTGTTCTTCAAATCTTTGTCTTAGGATGTATAAATTATTTTTTAACCCTTCTCCAAGCTCTTTGCTTGAGGTTAGGAAATTCGCTGAGATTTTCCCCTCCGTATCTATTTTTATAATGACAGAAATTTCATTGTCAAAATCTATACGGAAAACTTTTTTATTAATAATTGAATCCTTAAGTGCAGCAAGGAATTTTGCCGATAAGGCAGAAGGATTTTCTTCATTATCAAAATCGGAATCCGCCGTACCGTTTTGAAGAAGGTTAATTATATAATCAACATCTTCAGAGGTTAATTCTGATAAATTTAATCTGACAAGCTTTTTCTTACTTTCTTCAATTGCTTGTGAAAGAACAGATTCTGCATTTTTGGCTTTGTGTTCACTATTGACTTCTATACCGGATTGATTATTAATACTGATAATCTCTGTTAAAAGCTCCATATCTTGTTCGCCATTGTGACTAAAATCATCATCCGAAAGTGCTTTGTATTCCTTTGCTTTATTTACCATTGCAAGGTTTTCTTCATCAGTAGAAAGTATTGACAAGTCTTCAAGAAGTTCTTCTTGAGTTTCATGCAACGTATCATCTTTATGTTTATTTTCTGAATCAGACATTTTGTCTTCGCTTGTACTTACATCCACAGTCGTCTGTAAAGAGTCATCCCCCTGTTTGCCTACACCTGCATCCGAAAGCAATTTTGTTACTATACCGGCAAGCTCATCCGGTGTATCTGTTGAGGTTCCTGTAATATTTTCGAGTTCTTTTTTACTTTTTGTTATATGTATAGGATTTACTTTATTTGACATATCCATCAATTTTAGTAAATTCCGAGCATCAGTTTCAGATTTTTGAGGTTGAACATCCTTTTGAGCGGCTTTTTGTGCAGCTTCTCCCGAACGTTTTTTTGCAATAGCCCGATTTTCTTCATCAGTAGAAAGTATTGATTCATCCTCCAGAAGTTCTGCATCTGTTTCCCTTAATTTGCCCGATACTACTTCATCTTGTTCAAGCATAGAAGAAAATCCCTCACCCTCGAAATCAAAATTTTGATTTGACTGCGATTTGAGTTTATCATCTTTCACAGGGGCATATGTATCAATTTTATTTGAAAACATAAGGGATACCTCTTTCTACAAGTAGAATATCGGATAAAAACCAATATTCTTTATTTGTTTAAGAATATTTCCTCTATATAGATTATGTTTAATGATTTTTGTTTTATAATCCAAATTTAAAATAAAATTTATTTAATAGGCACTGTGACAGGTATTAACATTTTATAATTTTTCAAATGTCCTGTTTCTTGCAAATGATAAGCCATTTTTGTAACTAAATCTATCATTTGACCATTAGATTTACCTTCTTCAAAATCATAAACATCATAAATATATGCATGAATATTACCTTTTTTATCAATACTCGGATTCATTATAAAAGCATTATGAAACGTAATATAAGCATCATATCCATTTTTCATATCACTATCACTATTTAAGGCAGTAACTATTATTTTCGGGCGTTTATGCTCAGGTGTGTTAACCCAACGATTAAGCAGTCGTTGGATTTTTTCATTTTCCTGTAACATCTTTGAATGAGTACTACCGGCTTTAAATTCTATTAGTGGAACTTTTTTTTCAAAACTGTTATACAAAAATGGCGGTAGTTGATCCTTATATTCTGAAATTAAATTTTCTAAAACATCCTTACTCACTGTTTGATATTCAGCTGTTTTAATATTTGCCGGATTGGATAATGCAATATCCATACAAACTTGTGAACAAGGAATATTATTCCTTTTGCTAATTGTATGATTAATATGTTTTAACATATCAGTTATCGATCCTTCCGGCAATTCTGTTAATAATTGTCTTAAATCGTTATCCGATTTATTAGAACATTCATTTAAATAATTAAATAATTTTTCTGAATTTACATTACCTTTACCTAATGATGAAGATACCAAATCAAACAATACACTGCCTGTTTGCTTTGGATTTTCTAACATAAATTCTGCAGTATGTGCAATTCCGTTGCATGTAGGCTTTACAATATGCGCAAATTGAGCACAGTCTTCATATAACTGACTCGGATTAACACCTACCAATTCTAAACCATTTTTTGTAATAGTTCTAGTTGCATTATATAAAGGTTTTATAGGATGACTTATTGTAGCCAATGCCAGCAAAGAACCCATTATTACATTCCTACCAGAGCAAACACTCTGTTTTCCTACAGGTATACTAACGGGTGTTTTTTTATTTATATTTGAACATATCGACTTTAATATTGGTTTAATACGCATAACCATACCTTCTTATATTTATAAAAGGATTAAAAATTATAAAATTTACAAAATTTGGATTAAGCGTAATAAATATTTACACAATAGGACAAAATACCATTTTTTACTAATCACAGATTTAATGTATAATTTAGAGTATGCCATTCAGATATCGTTTGCAAAAAATACTTGAATTCAGAATCAGAAAAAAAGAAGAACAGGAAGCTGTTGTTCAAAAGGCACAACAAGCTGTCAATAAAGCTGAGGCGGATATTAAACAAAACAACGATGAAATTGTTCAAACAGTTCAGGCAAAAAAAATGGCGGATTATCGAATGATGGAATATTATGACAAATACCTCCATCACCTTTGGGATAAAGCAGAAGAACTGGAAAAAAAACGTCAGGAAGCACAAAAAGTTCTGGACGAAGAAATGGAAAAACTTGTCAAATGTGAACAAGAAGTAAAAGTTCTCGAAAACCACAAAGAAAAAAAGAAAGAACAATTTATCGCAGAAGAAAAAGCAGCAGAATTAAAAATGTTTTCAGAGCTTGGTGTCCAAAGGCACTTTATCAGAGCAAGAGAAGAAGCGGCAGAAAATCAAGAAGAAGAAACCTAACCCTGTATTAATCAACATATTTACGATTAACCAACTCGTCAGGCATGAATTGTTGTTCATAATCGGGATTTGCATGTGTATAAACATACCCCTCACCAAATCCGTATTTTTTTGCATCCTTATAATGTGCATCTCTCAAGTGCATAGGCGGAGGAAAATCCTGTCCGGATTGAATATCTGCCAATGCTGAATCTATTGCCATTATTGCGCTGTTTGATTTCTTTGCTTTCGCCACATAAATCACAGCTTCCGCAAGCGGAATTCTACCCTCAGGCAGTCCTAACAACTCTACGGCTTTATATGCATTAACTGCAATATTCAAGGCATTTGTATCCGCAAGCCCAACATCCTCTGCTGCACATACTATCAACCTTCGTGCAATAAATCTCGGGTCTTCTCCTGCCTCTATCATTTTTGCAAGATAATATATTGCAGCATCTGCATCCGACCCCCTCAAACTCTTTTGAAAAGCTGATGCGCAGTCATAATGTTCTTGTCTTGAATATCTTGTATTCCTCTTTTGCGTGATACTTTCCAAAATTTCAATTGTTAATTCCCTTGTGTTATTTGAATAATTGCTTGCAAAATAAGAATTCTCAACCATATTCAAAGCACAACGAGCATCCCCTCTTGCATTATTTATAATGAATTTAACAACTTCATCATCATACACCAACGGCTGATAATTCTTCTCCAAATATTTAAAACCGCCGTCAATAATCTTCGCCATACTTTCATCATCAATAGAATTAAGTCTTATTATTTGAACTCTTGATAAAAGTGCAGGTACAACCTGAAAAGAAGGATTTTCCGTTGTAGAACCTATCAGAAAGAATGTTCCGTTCTCCAAATACGGCAAAAGTGCATCCTGTTGCGTTTTTGTATACCGGTGGATTTCATCAATAAAAACTATTGTTTTCTGTCCTGCTCTCAAGGCAGAATTAGCCTTTTCAACAGTATCTTTAATATCCTTTACTCCCGAAGATACCGCAGAAAGCTCAACAAAATTTGCATTAACTTCATTCGCAATAAGCCTTGCAAGGGTTGTTTTCCCACATCCGGGTGTTCCCCAAAATATTAAAGAAAACAATCTCTGTGATTTAATCAAATTCAACAGTGGGGAATTAGGAGCTATAACATTAGACTGCCCCAAAAACTCCGCGAGTGTTTTTGGACGCATAAGTTCCGCAAGCGGAATTTGTTTATTCATATTTTCGAGTTCTGTAAACAAGTTATTCATAGTATAATTATATCACACCGTTAAATAGAAAGGTTACAATATGAAAAATAAGTGGTTCTGGTTTATCAGCTTAATTATAGCCTTGGTTGTTTCTTATTATACCGTATTCAAAGACACCGAACCGGATAACAAAAAAGAAGTTACCGTTTGGACTTTGCAAATGGAAGATTTTTCGGACTATATGAACAATATAATCACAAACTACGAAAGCTCTCATCCGAATATCAAAATAAAATGGATTGATGTACCTTTCTCCGAAGGTGATAAAAGAACACTTGCCGCAATTTTGAGTAACAACCCGCCCGATTTAATCAACTTGAATCCTGATTTTTCCGCAATACTTGCGCAGAAGGGTGCTTTGGAAAGTATACCCGAAAACAAATTGTCGGAATACAACAAAGATATCGTTGATTCACTCAAATACAAAGGGCAACTTTTTGCAATTCCATGGTACGCAACATCAGCTATAACCATATACAACAAAGAACTTTTTGCAAAATCACAAATCAAAAACATGCCTGCAACCTATGACGATTTGGCAAAATATGCAGAACAAGTAAAACTGAAAACAGGCAAATTTATCTATCTTCCGACAATTACGGAAAATGATACTATGCTGAAAATCCTTAACAAGTACGGTGTAAATTCATATTCCAATATTACATCACAAGAAAGTGTAAAAGTTTTTGAAATGTTTAAAACCTTATATCAAAAAGGACTTATTCCGGCAGAAAGTATTACACAAACCCACAGAGAAGCTCTTGAAAAATATATGTCAGAAAATATCGTATTTTTTCAAGGCGGTGCAAACTTCTTGAATATGATTCAGGATAACGCACCTAATGTATACAAAATAACCGACGTAGCACCGCAAATAAAAGGTTCTAAAGGACAAAATGATTTTTCTTTGATGAATTTTGTTATACCTTTGAGAGCAAAATATAAAAATGAGGCACTTGATTTTGGGCTTTATTTGACAAACAAAGAAAACCAACTTGAATTAGCAAAAAAAACAAATATAATATCTACAAACCGTGAAGCATTGTCAGACCCGTTTTACAATTCTTCAGAGAACCTTATGGCAAAAGCACGCTCAATAAGTGCTAAACAGATTACCAATATCCAACCTGTCATGAGGCAGACAAACAACCAAAAAGATATTAATACTCTTGTTAATACAGCAGTTCAATCGGTTTTATTAAACAAAAATAGTACTCAATACATATTAAAAAATTTATCAAACAGTTGGAAGGAATTAACAAAATGAAAAAAGGTCTGTTTATAACATTTGAAGGCATTGATGGATGCGGGAAAACGACTCAAATAAACTTATTGAAGAATTATCTTGAAAATAACGGGTATAAAGTAATCTTAACCAGAGAACCCGGAGCTAAAGGACTCGGAGAGAAATTAAGAGAAATCCTCTTGAACTATGACGGTGAAGTTTCATCAAACTGTGAATCCTTCCTATTTCTTGCAGACCGCGCCCAACATATAGATACTATTATAAAACCCGCTATTCAAAACGGTGTTGTTGTATTATGCGACAGACATACCGATTCAACGGTTGCGTACCAAGGATATGGAAGAAGCCTTGATTTAGACCAAATTAAGCAATTGAACAATATTGCAACATCGGGTATCAAACCTGATATTACGTTTATTTTGGATATAGATATTGAAACCTCTCTTATCAGAATTGGGAAAGGTCGTGACCGTATGGAAAATTCAGGTCGTGAGTTTTTTGAAAGAGTAAGAAACGGTTATATTGAAATTTCAAAACAAGAACCTGAACGAGTTAAATTATTAAACGGAAAAGACACTATCGACAACCTTAATAAACAGATTATCAATAGTGTACAAAAAATTCTTATGTAAATACGCTGTTTTGTTTTCTTGCAACATCATTCTGCGCAACATCCGATTTAGAATCAAAAATATTTATCATGCCTGTAATTTCTTTGCGTATTGTTGCAATCTCACTCTCTATCTCTTTTATAGTATTACTTATACTTGTAGCAAGACCTGTATTATTCGTTCTGAGAGCTTCTTTTAACTGTTCTTGTTTAAGCTTGATTATTTCTTGCTTTACTCGTATTGCCTGTTCTTTTTCTTGCTTCGTAGAAGTTTGCTCAGGAATAGAAGAATTCAACGCCTCTATTTGAGCATCAATAGATGCATTATTTTTTGCAAAATCTTGTTGTTGCGGTTGTTTTCCTGTTGCTTGAATACCATCAAATCTTGTCATTTTACACTCCTTTCATATATGTCATATGTACAAAGTATTGGGGGGGGATTGCATTTTAAGATAAAAATTTTTCAAAAAGTTACAGTTATGAATAAAAAATAAATTAGTAAATATATAAACGCATAGAGTTAATCATTAGTAGAAATCTACATTCTCAAATATTAAGTTACTTTTTCAGTGATAACAGTTTTTCTTTATTTAATACCCCTCTCATAACTTGACATCATTTTGTTTTATTAATACGATTTTTTTATGTCAGATGAAAAACTTTTTGTGGAAATGTATACAGATGGTGCGTGTTCAGGCAATCCCGGTGCAGGCGGATATGGGACAATATTACGCTACAAGGACACCACAGGCAAATACCATGAAAAAGAATTAACGGCAGGATACAAACTTACCACCAACAACCGTATGGAGTTACTTGCGGTCATAGTAGGCTTAGAGGCTCTGAAAAAACCTTGTAAAATAAAAATAACATCTGACAGTAAGTATTTTATTGACGCATTTGAGCAAAAATGGATTGATAACTGGCAAAAGAATAATTGGAAAACATCTTCCAAAAAGCCCGTAAAAAATGTTGATTTGTGGCAGCGTCTTATCAAAGCTATGACACCTCATGATGTTGAACTTGTATGGGTTAAAGGACATAACGGGCATGAGTTTAATGAAAGATGCGATACTCTTGCCGTGAATTCGTCTAAATCTGACAATCTTCTTGAAGATAAAACTCAATAAAAATTATTAAAGTCCTACAACGGAGATATTCGTTACTCCCGCATTTCTTGCACTATCCATAAGTTTTACAATCGCACCGTGAGTTGAGTCAGGTTCTGATTGGATAAGTAATCCATCAGGTAATTTCTTCGCCTGAGCAGATATTACGGATTCTAACTGTTCTTCCGACACCTCTTGACCGTCCAATAGGAATTGATTATCGTTTGTCACTACAAAATTTATCGTTTTTGCTTCTTTAATGTTTTCCGCCTTAACATTTTCGGGAACCGTCAAGTTTAATCCCTGTTGGTCAAGCAAAGGCGCAATAACCATCATTATAATAAGAAGTACAAGAAAAATATCGGTTAGCGGAGTAATATTAATTTCATTGAACGACTCTCTCATTAATACCCTCCTTCTATTTGTTCCTGATTTTGTTCAATAATTTCGTTTTGTTGTTCAAGAACCTTTTGAGCTTTTTTGTTTAACGGCTCGCCTGCAACAATAAGTTTTTTGTATTCAGCCTCTTGTGCGGCATTCATTATCTTCATTATTTCAGAGCTTTTAACTTTTTCATCAGCCTTAACAACAACTTCTTTTTTCTCTAATGACGGTTTTAAAGCCAAAAGCTCTGATGCTAAATTATCAGGATTTACTTTTTTATCATTCAAAAACATTGAACCGTTTTGTGTAACGGATATAGTCGCATTTTTTTGTTCTATTGCGACACCACTATTAATTTCGGGGATTGTAATGGAGTTATCGACAGATTGAAACGTAGGTGCCACAACCATCATAATGATAAGCAGTACCAAAAAGATATCTGTCAAAGGTGTAATATTTATTTCTGTAAACATGGCATTTTTGCCTTTTTTTATAGCCATTACTGTTTCCCTTACATTTAATTTATAATGCTATGCTTTGAGATTTACCCGTAGACGGTTCGTCTTCCGAGTCAACGAAACTTAAGAATAATAGTTTTATTAATTGAAAATCATCTTCAAAACGTTTAACAATTGCTTGGAATGAGTTAAAACATATAACCGCAACAATCGCAACACCAAGACCGAATGCGGTAGCAATCAAGGCAGAACCGATACCCATCGCAACCGCAGCAGATTGGTTACCCTGTGTCGCCAAATCCTGAAACGTATAAAGAATTCTTACAACCGTACCGAACAAACCTAAGAATGGAGCAACACCACCGATTGTACCTAGAATTGTTAAATGATTTTCAAGTTTTCTTGCTGCAAGGCTTGCAGCAATATCAAAAGAACGAGAGAACCCGCTTTTTTGTTCCGAAAATATTCTAACTGCTTCTTCAGTTACCTCTCCGATAACGCCTCCGCATTGTATTGCAAGGTTTTGAGCGCCGACTAAGTTGTTTTTAGCCAATTCCTTTTGAAGCTTCGGAATAAATTGAACAACGTCACGTTTGTTTTTGTTGTAAAAAGATACTCTGTTTATTGCAGCAGCAACAACAAGTATAGAACAAATAAAAATCGGTAATAATACCGGCCAGTCCATTTGAATTGAATGTAGTAATAAATCCATAATTTTATCCTCTTTCTAATTATATCTTTTAATATCTTGCTCCAAATACGTTGTAATCAAACGTAAATTGAATATCTATACTTTGTCCTCTAAACTCCACAGGAAGCGGTCTGAACGGTGCAGTCAATTCTACGGCCCTCAATGCTGCCTGATCGGCTGCCGGTAAACCTGATGATTTAAGCACTCTGCAAGAAAGCATTCTACCGCTTTTAGCAATTTTGAACAAAAGTACTACGCGCTTACTTTCATCCCCTTTCGGCGGATTCCAGTTTAGTTTTATCTTTCTTTGTAATTCTCTCATATAAGGTCCGAAATCAGGTTCTCTGATTGCATCAATTCCGGGTCTTCCGCCACCGCCGCCGGGGTTACCGACATTACTGCCTGTTCCGCCGCCGCCTCGTGCGAGTTGACCACCACCGCCGCTACCCGAAGGCGCTAAAGATGGTGCAGGTGCATATCTTCCTGCACTACTTCTTCCTGCATATCCGCCACCTGTTTTAGAACCTGTTTGCGAAGAAGTTCCTCCGACAGGACCTGTTGAGAACGATTTTCCCGCAGGTAACCCCGAAGGTACAGGAACGGCAAAAGGCGTTGAAGGTTTTATTGCAACCTTTGGAGGTGCAGAAACAGGTTTTGCACTAGGTGCAACCGATGGTGGTGCCGGTCTTTGCGTAGACGGTCTCGGTGCTTGTGATGCTTGTTTTTGAGGTGCAGGAGTCTGCGCAATTCTTTGCTGCTGAACATGTTGTTGTTTTATAACTTGTTTTTGCGTATTTTGAATTTGTTTTTGTTGTTTTTGAATCATTTTTTGCAAAGAGCTTGCAGAAGATGATG
>CAMDZX010000041.1 GCA_945910925.1 uncultured bacterium
GCAGAATGGCACAGAAAATATGGAGAATTATCTCCAGTTGTTCAATCTAAGATAGATAAATTAGTTGCAGAATATGATAAATCCCAACAAGTTAATAAAGAAAGCAAAACACTACAAATAACTTCAGGGACAAAGCTTGTAAGAGAATATAATGGCAAGCAATATTCAGTTCTTGTTGTTGCTAACGGATATGAATTTAACAATAAAATCTACAAAAGTTTATCAGCAATAGCCAATCTAATAACGGGTAAACATTGGAATGGAAAGAAATTTTTTGGAGTAGCGTAATATGGTAATGAAGAAAATTAAATGTGCAATTTATACAAGAAAATCAACTGAAGAAGGATTAGAACAAGATTTTAATTCACTCGATGCTCAAAGAGAAGCTTGTGAGGCATATATAAAATCTCAAATGCACGAAGGTTGGACACTTATTTCAAAACATTATGATGATGGAGGATTTTCTGGTGGAACAATTGATAGACCAGCTTTTCAAGAATTATTAGAAGATATAAAAAATGACAACATAGATATTGTAGTTGTGTACAAGGTTGATAGACTTACTCGTTCTATTATGGATTTTGCTAAAATAATAGAAATCTTTGATAACCATAAAGCAAGTTTTGTTTCTATCACTCAACACTTTAATACCACAACGAGTATGGGAAGATTAACTCTAAATATACTTCTATCCTTTGCACAATTTGAACGAGAAGTAACTGGTGAAAGAATTAGAGACAAATTTGAAGCTACTAGAAAAAAGGGGCTATGGATTTTTGGCAATCCACCGTATGGTTATACCAAAGATAATCACCACATATTACATGCTGAGGAACCTTATGCAAGTAATATACAAGAAATCTATAATCTATATTTAGAATATGGTTCTATTGATAAGATTCAACCAATACTAAAAGAAAAGAATATTTGTACCAAAACTGGAAAATATTTTTCGAGAGGTAATTTATACAACATTCTTTCTAACAAAATCTATATTGGTAAAATTGTTCATAATGACAAAATCTACGAAGGACAACATATAGGTATTATTGATGAAAAGTTATTTAATAAAGTACAAGAACAAATTCTTACAAATTCTATTATCAGAAAACATTCATTAAATGCAAAAGATGGATCATTACTTGCCGGATTATTATATGATGATGTAGGTAATAGAATGTCACCTAGTTATAGTTCTCACAAAGGTAAAAAATATAGATACTATATTGTTTACAAAAATAAAGTAGAAAATATGGGTCATATAAGTAAAATTGCAGCTGGGGAGATTGAAACCTATATTAAAACCCAATTATTTAAACTTATAACAGACGAAAAAATAATTCAAAGTTACTTAAATAATGAATCAGTACAATTACAAACAGAGATTTTAAATTCTTTAAATACATTCCCGCTTGATAAATTATTTATTAGAAATGCTATTAATAGAATAGATTTAAATCCTGATGAGATAAAAATAACATATGATATGAATTATATAATTGAAAGTTTAAAAGCATTTGTTCAAAATAAACAAATACCTTTAATTTCTAAGAATCCACTATTAGTACCCCATGCATATAATGCAAAAATATCTCAAGTAAAACAACAACAAAACAAAATAATTATTCCAGGTAAAACTAATTACAATATGAAACTAATAAACGCAATAGTACAAAGTTTTTGGTTTAATGACAAATGTGCAAATGGTGAATTAAATAGAAAAGAAAGAACTAATGGCAACAACAAAAGATACAAAAACTTGAGATTTTTACCAAAGGATCTTATTGAAGATATTATTACTGGAAGACAAGATCCGGAATTAACTATTGATAAATTACTACTTCTGGTAAAATAATTTCTAATATTACAACTTCCCTTCTCAATTTACATATTTATTTTGAATAAATATAAACTTAAACTCTGTATGGATTATAGTCCGGATTATTTTCTAAAAAACCTTTAATAAAGGCTAATGCACTTTCTGAATATTTATGAGTACTACCATTTTTAGATGATTTAATAGGGAAATGATAATCATCATTTCCTTTCAGTCCAAGATTCTTAATAAGCCTTGAAGTATAATTAATATCTTTTGAAATTTTTTTAGCAATATCAGTAGTTAAAAAAGGATAATCATCATTTACATTACTCTTCTTATAAATTACTGGTAATGCTGATGTTAGTTTTTTATCACCTCTTCTAAGTATGATATCTGCACTAAAATTTTTTGGGGCTTGTACAGGAACAATTCTTACCATTTCAGTAGAGTTTAAAAAATTATTTAATTCAAGATTAGAAAGTATCCTTTTCTTGTTTTTATATTTTTTTTCAAACTCAGCTTGAGATATAAAATTGGAACTTGCTTTATAACAGATTCCTCTTTCTAGTAACCAAACCAACTCTTTATTTGATTTATTGTTAACTGTCTTCAATTTACTTACAATATTTTTAACTTTATCTGCATATGTTAGAGTTTCATTAAATGAAATTGATATAAAATTTAATTCTATACTTTTTTTATATTTCGGAAAGTATTTAATTATTAAATCTTTATAAAATTTACAGGAGAAAAAGAATAAATGATGCATTATTTCAATTGGAATTTCAGGACAAATATTATGAACACAATAATTTCTTATTGAAAAAATCTGATTTAATAAATCTATTTGATTTTCTGTTAATATCTTTTCACTATACAACTTTAATGTAGCTTCTTCCGCTGCAATTGTAATTTTTTTAACTTTATCCCTATATATATTTTTTCTTTTTTTTAACAAAATTGCTTTACTAATTAATTCCCAAGCATTTGTCATTAAAATAAACGTTGTTTGATTTTTATAATTACTAAAAACCCTATTAAAATTATCTATTGCTGCTAACATAATATGAGTAGAAGTTTCAGCAAGTCTTGTATATTCCCTAAGATTTTCTTTCATACAATCATTATAGCATCTAAAAATGAGGTCAAAAAATTTTTAAAAAGAGAATTTGGGAAAATTTCCGCTCGGATTTCTCTATTTTTTGAGTTTTGTAATTCTCTCTTATGGATAAATTGCGCAGTGTGTGGCATTTTAAGCAAAATAAAAAGGAACTACTTTCGTAATTCCTTTTTATGGTGGGCCGCAGTGGACTCGAACCACCGACCTCACCCTTATCAGGGGTGCGCTCTAACCACCTGAGCTAGCAGCCCATATAACTCTGTGCTACAAAATTCTGCACAAGATTTAATCTATCATGAACAACTTTTAAAATCAACTGTTTTGTATTATACTTTAACCCGAGAGGGTTCAAAATATGAAAACACCTAAATCATTAAGACTACACATCGGACTTTTTGGAAAAACTAATGTAGGAAAATCCTCATTTCTAAATAAAATTTCGGGACAAAATGTTTCTATTGTTTCCGATATTGAAGGTACAACAACAGATGTTGTCGAAAAATCAATGGAATTGTTTCCTATAGGACCTGTTACTTTTTTAGACACGGCAGGAATTAATGATAATACCAAACTTGCTCAAAAAAGGATAGAAAAAACTCTTAATATTTTGCCGAGATGTGATATTGCAGTATTGTTGATTGATTTTCAAGGAATATCTGATTTTGAAAAAGATTTAATCACAAAGTTTCAAGAATTTAATACTCCATTTCTTATAGTAATTAATAAATACGACACAGACCAAATTAGTGCCGAAAAATATAACGAATTGCTTGAATATACAAACATGATAATGGAAACATCATCTCTTAATGACAATAATATTCTTGATAAATTTATTGAACTTTTAATCAAAATACTTCCCGAAGAATTTATAACTCCACAGTCAATTCTTGGGGACAAAGTTGAACCTAAAGATACAGTCATTCTTGTTACACCTATTGATAAAGAAGCACCCAAAGGCAGACTAATTTTGCCGGAAGTACAAACAATACGAGACTTGCTTGATAATGATTGTATAACAATTGTTGTACAAGAAAACAACTTAAAAACGTCAATAGACAACCTCAAAGTAAAACCAAAACTCGTTGTTACGGATTCACAAGCTTTCAAAACCGTCAATGAAATAGTTCCCGGTGATATCGCTCTAACCTCTTTTTCAATTCTTTTTGCAAGATTAAAAGGCGATTTACAATCTTTTATAGCAGGATGCAAGGCAATAGAACAACTAAAGCCGAATGATAAAGTACTAATCCTTGAAAGCTGTACTCATCACACAATAGAAGATGATATTGCCCGAGAAAAAATCCCTAAATTGCTTAAACAAAAATTAGGATTTGATTTGAATTTTGAATATAAATCAGGGCATGATTTTCCATCGATTTCGGAATATAGGTTAATCATACATTGCGGAGCTTGCATGACAAACAGAAAAGAAGTTTTATCCAGAATACTCATTGCAAATAAGCGTAATATTCCTATAACCAACTATGGCATTGTCATTTCCTATTGTCTGGGGATATTAGATAGAGCAACAAAAATATTCAAATGTGAATAATTGTTAATAAAACACTTGTTAGAATAAAAAAAATAGTCTATAATATCAGACAGTTTTAGACTATTTATAGTGATGGCTGAAGCATCTTTCTTTGTAAAGATATTTAAAAAATCTGTAACAAACTAGCAATTTTAGGAATTTACAGAACTTATTTTATTTATAGACGTGTATAGGGAAGGTAAGTTAATTGATTTCGAATTCAACAAGGTTAGGTATTCACAACAATAGTCAAGCCGACACCAATAAAAAACAAAAAACACCTAATTTTAAAGGTCTTGGCGGTGCATTGATGAATGGTGCTGGCTGGGCAATGAATAGTATTGAAAATGGTGGCTTTGTTGCGTCATTCCTTATACAAGATACTGCCGGCATGACAGTTCCACGTACAAGAGAAGGCTTATACCGTGATAGAGATAAGAAAAAAACACGTTTTAAAGATTTAAATTTCAAAGAAGCCGGTGAAGTATTTATTAGAGAATTCTTGTCAGGTCCTTTAATGATGTTTACGCCATTTGCTGTATTTGCCCTCACTAAGAAGTTCATTGGTAAATCTACCTTTACCAATACCGGTTTACTGAAATCAATGGGTAAAAGCTTTACTAATGTTGTGAAAAATAAACAAACAGCAGGGAACACTGCGGCAGAAGTAAAAGAAAGCTTCTATCGCAGTACTATAAAGCAAATGCTTAAAAACACGACTCCTGAAGCAAATGAAGAAAAAGTAAATAACTCCCTCAACGCAATATATAAACATGTTTCTAAACTGGACGAATTAGAGGCAAAGAAATCCGGTTCTTTGACAAGAAAACGCAAAAAAGCTATTAAAAAATTAATAGACAGATATGAAAATAAAATCGTAAAAGAATTTAATCATTTCCATAGAGAAAATTCAAGTAATTTTGATATGGTAAATAAAGTTAAAGTTGATGGTGGAACTTATAACTCATTATCATCAATAACAGCAATGAGAGGATACGCTGCTGATATATCAAAAAGTAAGGATATAGCAAAAATTACGGAAGAAGAAGCAAAGAATTTTGAAAAGAAATCAATGATTAAGAGAGTTTTCGCAACTATTGCCGCATCTGTTGCAACAATTGGTTCTACATCAATTGTACCATCTTTATATGCGATATTAAACCCTGTACCTCCGGGAGCTATGGATACACAGTGCGACAACCCTAATCACAACCATCCATCTGACAAAACCGATAATAAATCTGAAGCTTCTCAAAAGCAAAAAGGTGTTGCGTTTAAAGGAAATATCCTTAGACAATTACAATTTGACGGGAACCAATTAACTCCGTTACTAATGACGACTCTTGCAGGTGGAGGTCTAATTGCTCCTCGTGTACATACTGCAGTAAAACGTGCACCAATAGAAGATGGAAAGAAAAATTATATAGAAATTCCTGAAATTTTAACAAGAGATATTATTTCAACATTGGCTGTTACTTTTGGTGTACCTGTCCTTACAAAAGCTATGGTCGGAATGTACGAAAAACAATCAGGCTTTGTTTTAAGCAATAAGTCTGAAACTCAAACATCTAAATTCAAGAAAGTTCTCGATGCAATTAACCCATTAAACGGTATTGGACCATACAGTAATAAAGAAGTAAAAGAAATTTATCAAAATATTGATAATAAAAAACAATTACAAAACCTTGCAGAATTTATTGACAAAAAAGGCGGTAGCTTGGTAAAAGTCTTTAAGACTTTGAAAAACGGGCAATCAACTTTTGCCGGAACCGAGGCAGATTTCGCATCTCTTGCTAATCTGGATAGAGCCGCTGCAAACAAGAAAATTATGAATGTTATTGCCAATAACTTTGATGAAAATACAGTTAAGACATTCTTAGAAGCAGATACTCCAAAATTGTTTGGTATTAAATTACCTAAATCTAAAAACCCTATTAACGGTATGTACAGAAAGGCACGTAATTTAAATTCAACACCAAGATTTATTAATACAATAATCCTTGTTCCGGCTTTTCTTGGCGTTATTTTGCCTAAAATCGTTTATGGTATTACTGCAAAAAATAGAAAGAAAATGGAAATGGATAAAGCGAACAAAATGAATTCCAATCATGACATTCCTATTAACAATACACCTTCAACACTACAAAGTATAAATAGCAAATCAAAAACTTTTAGGCAAAATAATAAGATTTTTGATAAATTTAAGCACAACTCTTAATTAAAACAAAAGGAGAAGTATAAAATGATTACATTCAATAGAAACAACTTTTACACAAATCAATTACAATTTAGAGGAAATAAAAAAGCTTCCGAACAACCAAAGCCACAAAATAAAAATTCATCTAAATTAATGACCGGAGTTATCGCAGCATCAGCTTTTGTTGCCGGTTTAGGCGCGAACCAAGTTCTTACACCTCAAGAGACATTGGCTAAAGACAGATTTGAAATATCAATGCCGCAACCAACAAAATCTGAATCTATAGAGCCTAACACTATAACTTGGGCAGAAGCAGCGGAGGCTGCAGAAGCAAAACAAGCTCCTCAACAAACTCCTCAAGCAAAACAAACTACGCAAAACAATAACAGACCTGCGAAGTCCGGTATTCTCAGATATTATACGAAAACCGAGACCCAAAATATAGATGGTGTACCTCATAGAGTAGTAAGTAAATATGCTATCAAAGAAAGTCAATATCTTTTAAACAGAAAGATTAAAGAAATAAAAACAGGAAAAACTGTTCAAACAGAAGACTATGATTCCTATGTATCATTTCCAATGAAAACCCAAATAAAAAATGGGGCTAATCAAACAATATATGCAGAATTTTATGATGAGTTCAGCGAGAGTTTCAAATCCCCGACATCAGGTAAAAGAATGTGGCTTAATGACAACGGTGACAGAATTACCACAACTATGTATTATAAACGTACAGAATCACTTGACCCTGAACCTGAACGAAATAGCGAATTTGGCGGCTTATTAATAGGAGATTAGATGTATAACTTATAATAAAAATAGGACTTATTAATTTTAAATAATAAGTCCTATTTTTTATATTTATACTTTGAATTATTGATTTTCGATTCTTCTCATTGTCGGGAAGGCAATAACATCTCTTATTGTAGGAGAATCAGTCAATAGCATCACTAATCTGTCAATACCCATTCCCATGCCACCAGTTGGAGGCATACCGTATTCAAGAGCATTGATATAATCTTCATCAATTGACATTGCTTCTTCATCCCCGTTTGCTTTCGCAAGTGCTTGAGCTTCAAATCTATATCTTTGGTCAATCGGATCAGAAAGTTCAGAGAATGCGTTTGCGATTTCCCATCCGTTTACACGGGTTTCAAAACGTTCTGTCAATCTGTCATTTTCTCTGTGAACTTTCGCCAGAGGAGAAATTTCTCTCGGATAATCTATAATGTGACAAGGTTGAATAAGTGTTGGCTCAACTTTTTCTTCAAACACCGCATCTACAACTTGTCCCCAGTTCATATCATCATCAACGCTTACATTAAGAGATTTCGCAGTTTGTACAGCTTCTTCTGCAGTAAATATGTCTAAGAAATCGACACCTGTTGCATCTTTAATCGCACCAATCATCGTTTTTCTGTCCCAAGGCGGTGTCAGGTCGATTTCATGTTCTCCGTATTTGATTTTTAACGTTCCCAAAACCTCTTGTGCAACATAAGCAACCATATTTTCGGTTAATGTCATCATGTCATTATAATCTGCGTATGCCTGATACAATTCTATCATTGTAAATTCAGGATTGTGACGGGTATCAATACCTTCGTTTCTGAAACATTTCCCGATTTCGTAAACTCTTTCAGAAACCCCGCCCACTATTAATCTTTTTAGGTATAACTCAAGTGCGATTCTTAACGTTAAATCCATATCCAACGCATTGTGATGCGTATTGAATGGTCTTGCGTTTGCACCTGAAGCAAGTGTTTGCAGTATAGGAGTTTCAACCTCCATATATCCGTCTTTATTAAGAAATTCACGTATTTTTGAAATAATAAGACTTCTTTTTCTAAATGTATCTCTGGTCTTTTCATTTACAATTAAATCAACATATCTCTGACGATACCTTGTTTCTACATCTGTTAAACCGTGGAATTTTTCAGGCAACGTTTGAAGTGATTTTGAAAGAATTTTATAAGACACAGCCTTGATTGATAACTCCCCTCTTGGAGTTCTTCTGATTGTTCCGTAAAAACCTAAAATATCACCAACATCAACCAGTTTAAGTGTTTTAACCATTTCAGGGTCCATATTTTCTTTGTGTGAAAATATCTGAATTTTGCCTGTTGCATCCATCAGGTCAATAAACATCCCCGTATTACGGATAGCCATAACACGCCCCGCAACCGCATAACTGTCTTCTGTTTCTTCTCCTGCTGCAAGGTCTTTGTATTTCTTTTGTAAATCTGCTGCATTTGCATTTTTATCAAATGTATAAGGGTATGGATTAATACCTTTATCAACTAATTCAGCAAGTTTTTCAAGTCTTCTCTGTCTGATAGATTCTTTTGCTGAAATTGGTTCTCGTGTCGCATTTTCTGACATAAATCTGTTCCTCATTTTGTTGTAGAAATCATACTATAGTTATATGGTATCATAAAAAATCTAAAAATATTCAAACTTTCTACACCGAAGGTTGTATTTTAAAAATCATACATTTTTATGATTTTATTTTTTTAGACTACTGCTAACATTACCGTATACTCCTTAAAAACGACGATACACATATCCCTAATCAACAGCTATGTAGATTTTTACATAGCTTTTCTTTTCCTTTAAACATAGCCATTCAAAGGGTATTAACCGGTTTTAAAATATATCTGATAAAACTAATTTAACATTAAGATATGTAACAATTATATATTTTTTATATAAAAATGGTAAATTTTTATATTTTAAAATACTTTTTATTTATACAGGTATTATAATAATACTATGGCATTCTGATTTTCGGTATGTCGTTATTAGGATAGGAACACAGGAAATGAATAATTACAATTTAGGACTCGGATTAAATATAGATACCAATGAGGTTTCATCTGTTAGAGAAATGATATTCAACAGAGCCAAAGAAAAATCATCTTCACTTGCCACAGAAAGAGAAGAAAGTATGACTTCATCGGTTAAGGATGATGTTATGGAATCCGCCCGTAACTCAATTGTAAACAAAAGTGCAAAACCTTTATTTGGAAACCTTACCCAAAATATAAAACCTTCTGAGAATACCGGTATTGTTGAACAAAATATACAGGAAACAACTCCGCAACTAAAACATAATATACAGAGTGTAAGTACCCAAAAATACACGGATTCCATGCGTGATGAAACTATGTTTGCTGCCCGAAATCAGTATCACAAACGGGCATCTCTTAATGAAACATTAAAGTTCCTGAACACGCAAGCTGCCATTCAAATGGTTAGTAAAACTCATTCAAAAATTGTATAAAAGACATAGTAAACAGGGTTTATTTTGCATGCCTTAAATTTTATTGAATTTCATTATCCATTATATGGTGTAGTTTTTGCCTGATTAATTAAAGAGAACATTATTTTTACCGACATTATATTTGACTTATAAAAAAATATCCTTAAATAAAGGACTGTAGAAGTTAAAATTCAATTTACGAAGGTAAAATATAGGAGATTTTGTCATGGGCATGGCAGCATCACAAGCTCGTTACTTGGGCTTAACAGCAAGAAAGACTAACTGCGAATGGGAAGGTCAACAAATTAACCAAGCTCGTACCGCTTTGGCAAACCAAAGTGCTAATTTATTTAACCAATTATTAGCAATGAGCGTACCGGATTGTCCTGACAAAACAGATTTTACCAAGGTTCAATACTCATATACTGACGGAAATAATAAGTCTGTACTTGAAAACTGGCGTCAGCTTTCAGATTCAACAAATGACTACAACTATATAGTTGATCATTACTACTATGCAGACATTTATACGGGTTGCAAAAAATTAATGTCTGACCCGCAGGTTACTATCAAAAATGATAGTACACAAGCTGAACAAACAACCATTCCCGGTCAATTAGTTTTTGATGATGAAACTAAATCATACTCATATCTTGATGCGAATGGTGATACAGTATTATATGAGGATTTAACACAATACAAATTTGATGCGGAACTTCAAAATGCAATTTTAGACCTTGCACATCAAGGATATATAACAACTAATGAGTTTGGAGAAGTTGATGTTGCAACTCTTAACAGTTTGAGAGGATACCATGACGGTAATGCTTGGCATTTTGCCAAAGTAGATGAACTTGAAGCATCGTTAAATGACAAGACCTTGAAAAACGGTTATGTCGATCTCTCGGGCATGGGTGTAGATCCTGCAAATGCAGATACAATGACAACTGATGAAATTGCCGCAATAATGCAAAAATTGCAGGATGCAGGTGTTAGCACTGTTACTGATGAAGCGACAACAAGAGATTGGATTAGAAACGCAACAGGGGCATCTGATTATTATACAATTGCCGGTGCAGCTGCTACGGAGGCACAAGCATTTTCAACCCCTTCGTTTTACGATATGACAACAACATTCTCTCCAACTTACGTTGGTAACGCAAAATTAACCGAATTGGGAGCATTGTCTTTGCAGGACGAAACTGCTTTAGCACAAATCATAAAAGATTGCCCTGATTCGTCAATCGCAAAATACATTACTTTAAACCAAGACGGTAGTATAGAATATGATGGTGCCGGTATATATTCATTTATGTGGAACGGCGTTCAAAAGTTCACAACATACGATGATTTAGTTGAGAGTATGCAAACACCATTATTTGATGAAAAACCGATTGAAGCACAATATAAACTTGCAACTTTTGAAGCAAATTATATTAATACTGAGGTAAAAGAAACAAACTATGCGTTGTTGGAATCGGACGGGGAAGGCAGATTTAAAAGCGTAAAATTTGATGATGATTCAGTAACTTATGTTTTGAACTGCGAACAGGTAACAGATGAAGATGCATATGACGATGCGATGAATTCCTATTACCACGATATCGCAGAATATGAAAAACGTATTGCTGATATCAACGCCCAAACAGAAATTATTCAACAACAAGACAGAACTTTAGAATTACGTTTAAAACAGCTTGATACAGAACAAAATGCGCTTCAAACAGAAATGGAAGCTGTTAAGAAGGTAATATCTAAGAACGTTGAAATGACATTCAAGACATTCAGCGGTTCATAGGAATTAAGATAAAAACATATAATAAAATCCATTTATTGATACACGTACACACCTTTTAACCCTATTACTGAAATAGTAACAGGGTTTTATTTTGTTAAGAAATTACAGGGGAACCGGGGTAAGTGGGGAATTGGGTCAATGAAGTGACTTAGTGGTTTATTTTTGTGCAAAAAATTGCACCCTTGCCGGGCTTTTTAATACACCCCCTTTGTCCTTCGGACATTTCCCCCTTATTATGGGGCAAATGAGAAGTTCATCAGGTCGGTTTTAAGCCGACAATGAAATTATTATTTCTCAATCACTCAGTCACTCAATCGCCCCATCTACCCACGACGTTGGAGACCGCCGATAAGTGTCAGAGCAAGGGCGGGCGACTGGTTTGCAGTTGCAAGCAGTGTTGCAGACGCATTTTGAAGAATCTGTGATTTGATATACGCAGCACTTTCTTTTGCCACATCCGCATCACGAACGGTCGAGCGTGCAGACACAAGGTTCTCATACTGAACGCTGATACTGTCTAAAACACTCTCCAAACGGTTTTGAACTGCGCCCAACTCTGTCTGCTTGGCGGTAACATCCTGTATTACCGCATCTATCTTCGACAGTGCCGAGGCATCCGTCAAATCAAGACCGCTTAAACCTCCAAGCCAATCTTTTTTAATACTTGTATCAAACGTAATTTGTGAATTACTTGAACTATCTATACCTATCTGCAAATTTATTGCAGAAGGTTGTGAACCAATCTCACCTATCCCCGCAACCATGTCATCATAGCCGACGCTGTTTGGAGTGTAGACGTAATTTGGATAGGAACCTGTTTGGGTGTAACACCCGCTTATCATAGAAAAACCTTGCGGTAACGCCTTACAGTCCGTGATATTTACTGTTCCGTATGTCGCACCATCAGACGTATTAACAACATCGCCGATAAAACTACCTGCATAATTGGTTCCGGTCACCGCAGAATACGATGTACAACCTGTAATATTAGCACTACCGGAAGTTTGCCAGACTTCTCCAACAAGACCGCCAACCCAGTCTTGACCAGATACACTTCCTGTGGCATAACTGTTCGTGAGGGTTGATTCTTCTAAAACTCCAA
>CAMDZX010000042.1 GCA_945910925.1 uncultured bacterium
GGCTGCGTATGCATCTATAAGATTGTTTGCAGTTTTTAATTGAGCTTCTTTTAGTTTTGCTTTTGTTTGAGAAGTTTCAACAGCTCTTTTAATACTACTTGCAAATGCAACTGTACCTATTGCCACAATTGTTGCACCAATCGGATTTTTTAATGCCCATTTGCCGGCATTTTTAGCTGCTTTAACAACTTTACCTGTCATTTCTGCATTAGCAACTTTACTGTAGCCGTCTTTTAAAATTTGAGGCATTTTTACTTTTGAAGCTATACTAGAAAGTTTTTCTTTAACACCCTTAGGTAAAGAAATTTTCTCTGCAATATTGGAAGCCATTTTTCTTACAGCTTCAGGAGCTTTGTCCATTTTGTTAGCAACTTTATCAAGTTTAATCTTCTTAGCTACTTTGGTTAATTTTTCTGCTGCTTTTGGAGAAATAGTTTTTACTAATGCTTCAGCACCGGTTACGACACCTGCTGCTACGGCTGAAAGACCTGCAAGAGATAGAATCGGATGTTTTTTCTCTGTATTTGCAACTTTAGGGTTCTTTGATACAATTTTTTGATTCGCATTAAATACTCCGCCAATTAAAGCCATTGCTCCGCCTACCATTACTGCTGATTTCGCAGCTGCAAGAGTTTTTGTTGATACTTTACCTTTTGTGGTAATTGCAGCAGCCGCAGCCGTAATTAATGGCAATGCAGCAACGGTCTTTGCAAGATTTTTAGAAGTTTTGTTTTCTTTGTACTGTCTGTGGTTTATTTTATTTGCTAATTCCGTAAGTTCTCTGTTATCTGCTTTTGCAAATTTGGCAGCTCTTGCTTTTTGTTTGTCGGTTCCATACTGTAAGTAAGGTACACCATTTTCGTTGTTGACTGAAACTGTCATTCTCATATTAACTAACACTCCTTTTTACAACACTACACACTCATGTTAAACCTTATAAATGTATTTTTTGCTACTTGTAACAAAAAATGTTACATATAGTTACAAACTAGCAATTTTTTGGGGGAAAAATACTTTATATACATGAAAGGTTAATGTATGACTAATTGTAATTGTGTAAATTCAAGAAATCCTCAAAGTTATTCCGGTGTAAATATCACGTGTAATGTGATAGACCCGACAAAACTACCGCCGGATTCGCCGTTATTGCATGCTCAACCTCAGTGTTATGTTGAACCTAACGCTTCGGGGATGCCGGGATGTTGTTATCCGGGGAATTATTACATAAACAATTATGGTCCGGGAGGTTTCCCTCCTATGCCGCCACAAGGTCCAAACTCACCTGCAAATACAAGAAAAAAACGTATTCAGGTTTTGACTGATAATTACATTAAAAATTTAGAAGCATACTTGAACAGTCCTTCTGAAGAACATCGTAAATTTGCGGCTCAAGAAGTTTTAAAACGACTTGATGAAGATAGAACAAGATATAATGACCCGGCATTAAATGCTTTAATAAATAAGATGCTGCAAGACCCGGCTTGCCATAAGGTAAAAGCAACCGCTCTAACAGCATTAGATACCCAATTAGCACAAGGAAATGATAATACAGTGGCTATATTGCAGAATATGGTACAAAATGATAAATCCAGAAATGGTGCAGATGCAGCAACTGCATCAAGTATCCTGCTTAAAATGTCATCTCCAACAAAATTGGTAGATGTTCCTAAGGGGAATAGTAGTAACAGTATAGATCCAGGAGTTATATAATGGTATCTTTATCCGGAATAAGAACTAGATTTACAAACTTAGGGAATACCATAAGAGCTATGGGTGTTCTTGGTTTAGGTGCAAAGGCTGCCGGTGTTATTGGTGTTGGGGCAGCACTTTATGATGCACATCATCATGCCTGTTTAACTGCACATAACAGAAAAGTTACCAAAAATGCCGATGCAGGATTAGATTATTTTAATAATACCCAATATCTTGATAATGAGAGTCATCTGACTGCAAAAATGAAAAATGCACTATTTAATTACGAAATTTCACATACGCTAAGAGGTGCATATAATGCAACCGTCGGATATCTGGGAGGTTTTGTCTCAGGCATAGGACGACATATTGTACCTCTTGGTACTTCTGTTGCAGCATTATGTTTGAGCGGTAAAAAATCTGTTGCGGCGGCTGCGGGATTATGTGCTTGTGGTATATGGTCTACTATCAGACACACTTGCAGTCACTTCAACCATAAGCCATAAATTTAATTAATGTCCCATCTTCCGCATGTGCCACCCCATCGAGCGATTATATTACCTTTGATGTCTTTAATGTTATCTGCGTGTTGATGCTCAGTTTCGCCTTCTACAATTGTTATAACTTCGCAGTTATTAGAACATCCGTTACATTCGCAAGTAATTGATTGGAATTGCATATTTCCGACATCCCAACCTTTAAATGTCGTTGGCGTTTCCGTATACTGATGATTTTCCATCGCAAGAAGTGCTGCACCGATAGCACCCATTGTTTGATGGTGGTCAGGTACAACGATTTCTGTTTTTAATTCTTCTTCAAACGCTTTTACCATGCCGGAGTTTGTTGCAACTCCACCTTGAAATGATACAGTCGGAAGAAGCTCTTTACCGAGTGCAAGATTACTCAGATAATTTCTTACAAGAGCCTGACAAAGTCCGTATAATAAATCTTCAACAGGGTACCCCAGTTGTTGTTTGTGAATTAAATCACTTTCTGCAAAAACACCGCATCTGCCTGCAATTCTTGCAGGATTTTCTGATTTTAGGGCGGTATCACCAAATTCTTCTATCGGGACATTTAATCGTTGTGCCTGATGGTCAAGAAAACTTCCAGTACCTGCGGCACATACGGTATTCATAGCAAAATCTGTAACAATACCATCTCTGAGGATAATAATTTTACTGTCTTGTCCGCCGATTTCAAGGATTGTTTGAACTCCCGGAATATATGTTGCGGCAGCAACTGCATGGGCAGTAATTTCATTTTTTATAACATCTGCGCCGACCAAAGCACCTGCCAGGTTTCTGCCACTACCTGTTGTGCCGACACCCATAATGTTATATTCTCTGTTTGCATTGTTTGCTTGTTCAAGAATCCTTTTTAACCCTGTTTGTACAGCCATAACAGGTTTTCCTGCTGTTTTTAGCATATATGAATCTATGTATTCGCCTTTTTCATTAACTAATGCAAGCTTTGTAGTTACTGATCCAACGTCTATCCCTAAATAAGATGTCAAACTCATTATAAATCTCCTTCAAACTGAATGTTATCACAAAAAAAGCAAATATGAAACATAATCTTAACTAAAATAAATCAATCTTAGTATGTATTCTTCTTTGTAACGAAATAGTATACAATTGTTTACAAACTTTAATTATTGGTTGTACAATGTACACAGTGGAGAAAGTAGAGTTTTGGCTAGCAATTACGAAAATTTTGATAATACAGAATCCAGCTATAGAAAGAATTCGTTAATCCAAGAGCGTGTAGGGCTTGTGTCTACGCATATGTATAAACAATTTTTGGATTATCAAAAAGCGACATTGAATACCGCAGAAATTTTTAAAGAAGCGATTGAAAATCTTGCTGCAATAACGGATTCCTTAAAGAAGTCTTTTGCAGCCAGAGGTGTATCATCTGAAAATATTTATGTAGAATATGATTCTTCTAAAACAATAGTTACAATCAATATTTTGTGGCATAAAATCAGTCTTACAACCAGATGTAATCATGAGCCGCAGGCACTTTTTAGAGAAAATAATCCTCCTTTATTTTCCGGTAGAATTATGGCAATTAACGGAAATTATTATGAAGTAATGGAGGGAGTGACAGATAGAAAAGAAGAAATGAAACGGTTACTTGATAATGAAGTTGCATCATTATATGTTCCGGCTGATAAAATGCAAAATGCTATCTTTAAAATTAAGCATCTTTCAAACAGGGAATTAATTTTAAATCACCAAGATGCAGCCAGAGAATTTTCGCTCAAGGTTATTGAAATAATATGTGGTGGCGGTGTATACCACGAAGAAGGCTCAAGAAAAGTTTTTAATATTTGATTAATTTTCAATGTCATCTTCTTCCGGTGGTTTGTCTTTAGGTGCATTGTATTTGACAGAGCCGTTGATTACCTCTATATGTTTATTAGGGTCGTAGTTTCTTGTTAATTCAAGCACTCCGGGGCGATATTTAAATTCTATGGTACCAATATCTATATCACCCTGAATCTTTAATTTTGGGTCACCATAAATACACCCTTCTTGTTCAGTTACATTAATTTTTTTTATATAATTATTAGTTTTATTTCCCCACTCATCCTTCGGGAAAAAGAATAACTTTGCAACATCATCGTATATATTAAATTCATCAATTTGAATTTTATTATTAAATTTAACTCCCGAAGCTGCATCTAACAAATCGAAAGTTTTTAATTTACAATTTGTCAAATTAACGACTCTAGCGAGTTTTAAATGGTCGACGGCAGCATTCTCAATCTGTAAACCATATGCAGCATCAATATCTTTTGCTACTGCATTATTCATCATTAAATCTTTTGTTTTCAGTTTATTAATTTTTACTTGAGATAGCTCCGTCCCTTCTTCTACATTTGCCTCGTTCACAATAACATATTCATTTGGTTTATTTTCATCAGACTTACATCCAAGCATATTGGACGATATTTTGTCAATCTTATCTCCCGGATATGCAATTACTGTAAAAGCTTTTAGATTATTTGCACTACAATTACCGTTTAGATGTATAGCATTTTTGACTGTTGCATCACCAATAGTGGAATCAAATGCATCCATTTCATCAATCTGATTTATATAACCGACTCTAGAATTGTTTTTTAAACGGAGCATTGTAACGCCTTCAATTTGTTTAACATTTGAGTTATCTACTTCAATTACACCAAATGTTCTGTGATTTTCTGTTAAATCTCCGTGAGCATATTCAATATTATTATTTTTTAGCTTCATTATATTTCCGTCTTCACCATCTGCAAGACGCTTCCAAAAACCGAAGCCTTTATCAGTTAAGATGCATTCTTTAATTTCTCTATCCGGAGGTATTGATAATTTATTATCACAATTGAATAAAAATATATTGGCATCCTCGGGAATATCTTTAGAAGACTTAGCTTTAGACATATTATATGGCTTATTTAAGCCACTAAAAAAAGTATCCTGCTTCAAAGGTAATGTCTGTTTTATATTACCTTTGTGTAAATTGTTTTTTAAACTTCTTTCGTTAACTCTGTTACAAAATGAATTCGTAATTATATCCATATCCATATAAAGCAAATCAAACTGTTTTTTGCTATTTATATAGATAATTTTAACAATTGTTAATATATTTCTTTATGAACAATCGGAGCAATTTGTTTAAGTTCATTATATAGTTCGTTGTATTGGCTTGGATAAAGGGATTGCGCCCCATCACATATTGCAACTTCAGGATTGTAGTGAACTTCGATAATAAGTCCGTCACATCCCGCAGCAACACTTGCTCTGGACATAGGTGCGACCTTGTCTCTTAAACCTGTACCGTGACTTGGGTCTATTACTATTGGTAAGTGGCTCAATTTTTTGATAACAGGGATTGCAGACAAATCGAGAGTGTTTCTTGTATATTTTTCAAATGTTCTTATTCCGCGTTCACAAAGTATTACATTCCTGTTTCCGCCTGATAATATGTATTCCGCAGATAATAAAAGTTCTTCAAACGTAGCTGATAAACCTCTCTTGAGAAGTATTGGTTTTTGAACATGCCCCATTTCTTTTAAAAGGTTGTAGTTTTGCATATTCCTTGCACCAATTTGGAAAATATCAACATATTTATTGAAAATATCAATTTGAGAAGTGTCCATTATTTCTGATGTAACAGCCATTCCATGATTGTCTGCAACACTTCTTATTATTTTTAAACCTTCTTCACCAAGTCCTTGAAAAGCGTATGGAGAAGTTCTTGGCTTAAACGCTCCGCCTCTAAGAATTTTAACATTTGATTTCTTTAACTCTTCTGCGGTTTTGTCCATCTGGTCATAATTTTCGATAGTACACGGACCTGCAATTATACCTGTGTGTTTACCGCCAAATTTAATCCCATTTACTTCTATTACGGTATCTTCCGATTGGAACATTCTGCTGGTAAGCTTAAATCCGGAAGTTACTTTTATGACTTCCTGTACGCCATCTAAAAGCTCAATATTTCTAGGGTCAATAACTTTATCTCCGACAGCACCTATGATTGTATGTAATTTACCTGTCGATAAATGGGTATCAAATCCGTTGCTTTTAATAAATTCTACAACTCTATCAACACAAGCCTGACTGGCATGTTCTCTCATTACAATAAGCATAGTTTTACTTCCAATCTTCTAAAATACAACTCACACCTTGCATTTTAACCTAAACATTAATATTTTACAAATTATCAATCATATTGTATAATTAACTAGCCGGACTTTAATATAGGAGATGACAAGGATGAAAGAAGAATTTACAACAAGTGCTAGACGTTGGTATGACAAAGACCCTGTGTTGTCTTCTGCAATGAAAACACTTGAAGAATCTGATGATGATACACAAATTAAAATTGCTTTGAATCTTATTAAGATTATTACTGAGCATAATATTGAAGATTCTCAATACGAAGATGTTTCAGATATTATTTCTCAAACAGAAGTTGATTTAAACGACTCAAGACAAAATCGTTGGTATGACCTGGACGGAACTTTAAGAACTGCGATAAGTATGCTTCAAAACTGTCCTGATGCAACACGTCATACAATTGCTATCGAAATGGCAAAAATGGTTGTTGAAGAAATGAAGAAAAATGAAGCTGATGACGATGATGATACTGAAGATTCTATTGACGAAGCATTAGAAAAACTTGACGAATCATTACGAAATAAAAATGAAATTTAATCTACTTAATACAATTGATAACTGCTTCAACTGTTGGTGTATGTGAACATTTGAAGGTTGATTGGGTACAGTATTTTTCCCCGCATGGCTGACATCCCAAAGAGCCTATGAGTGTCTTGTATTTATTTTCACCTTTAAGGCTGTAAGGATTGTATTTCTCCGGTGGCATATTTGTAGAAATTGTAATTAGGTTTTCTTTATTCATTGCCCAAGCAATAGCCGAGTTTTCAAGGTTATTCGATATAATAAGATGTGATATTGAGAATATGTATCTCAAATCTTCAAAAGTTGTTTTTTTGCACAGATTCACAAGATTTTTGTGAGAGAGTTTGTTCGCAAGAACACTGTCATGTGAATTTCCGACAATAATAACATTATACATTTGCGGAATATTATTAACCAAATTAATCCAGTTTTTAGGATGCCATGAAGCTTCACCTTGTGCCATATCGGGTGATAAAACTATTATCGGGCGTTCTTCCGAAAAATTTAAAAATTTATCCATTTTAGATTTTGCAGAATATTTTACTTCCGGTAATAAAAACTCGGCAGATGTTGTTTTGAGACCTAAATAAGCCGCAAAATTAAGATTAAGTTTAACTTGATGAATATGTTTATCTTTGTATTCAGGTTTTGTGTCAATATTTTCGTTGCCTGCAAACGATGAAAAGCCTTTGCTGTTTGAATATGTAAGTCTGCGTGCTGCACCACAGCCTGCAAACGGAACAAAACTCCTAAAACTTCTTTGACAATCAATTGCAATATCAAAATTTCTTTTTTTTAGTTTTTTTGTACACTCCGATAAATCTTCAAAAATTCCCATATATGGCATTTTATTCATCCATTGTTCAAGTGGCATCAGGTGTACACGGTTTATCATAGGATTTCTGTTTACGACTTCAAAACCTTTTTCTGAGGTTAATATTTCCACTTCATAATCATTCTGCCTAAGTACACTTATTAAGGGGAGTGTGTATATTGTTTCTTTTAATTCTCCAAGACTTATGATAAGTACTCTTGCTATTGACATTCTTTTTTCCTTTTCTCTCTTATTATACAAAAATTTTTATTTATTGTAAACATTTGTAACAATTTACTTAAAAATCCTAAAGTTTTCAAAAAATATGCCGTAGTAGAAACTATAGAAAGAAAAAATTATAGGAGTAAAGATTATGGAGTTTAACAAAATTAATTTCGTCGCACAACAAGCAGCAACATTAAATACACAGGTAAAAAAAGAAGAAACAAAACCGGAAGAAAAGAAAGAAGCAGAAGTAAGAGATAACAAACCTGCTGAAAAACAAGTTTCAGGTGATGAAGTTTTTGCATTTATGGCAGCAAAGACTGTTGACGTAAAAGTTGCAAAAAAATCTGAACCAAAAACGGTAGAAGACAGAATTGCGGGTTATATGGCTGATTTTGAAGCAGCGTATGAAGAAGCAGCATCTCTTGGATTGTCAGATGAAGCTATAATGGCTATTTTTGACAAGATGTAATAATTGGGTATGAAAAGTTGATTAAAGAAAATGGTGTCCAAATCGGACACCATTTTTTTATACAAAGATATTTTATTTTAAAACCAATTGCAATTATCTTTAACACAGAGTTCTGTTTTTAGTTCATCCATAAATCCGACCCTTGTCATATCATAAGTCACAGGCGTAATAGAAATCTTGTTATTTCTAACCGCAGCAATGTCTGTATTTGCATCAACAGGTTCGCTTATCAGTTCTCCTGCCATCCAATAATATGTTTTTCCTCTCGGGTCAACTCTTTTTTCGTATGTATCCGTAAACATTCTGCGTCCGAGTTCGGTTATTGCAACACCTGAAATATCTTCCTTTTCCAATCCTGGAACGTTTACATTAAGAATGGTTTTATCAGGGAGCTTGTAATTGCTTAATTGCCCGATAAGTTTTGCAATAAATTCTGCTGCAACTTTAAAATCTTCATATTCGGAATGTAAGCTTGCAAGAGATGTTGCAATACTCGGAATTCCCATCATCGCACCTTCCATAGCACAACTGACAGTCCCCGAATAAAGAATATCCGCACCCAAATTAGGTCCGTGATTTATTCCCGAAATCACTAAATCAGGCTGTTCTTCTTGAGATAGAATAGCATTAACCGCTATTTTTACACAGTCACCCGGAGTCCCTGTTGTCATCCAACATCTTTTTGCTCCGTATTTTGCGTCTACTTCTTCAACCCGTAAAGGTGTATGCAGAGTCAAAGAATGTCCTGCTGCACTTCTTTCTCTGTCAGGGGCTACAACGTAAACATTGTATAACGGAGATAACGCTTCAATCAACGCTCTGATGCCGTTTGCCAAGATTCCATCATCGTTAGATAACAGTATGTTCATTATGCTCCTTTCAAATCGTTTTCGATTTTTACTAAAACCTCATCAATTTTTGAGAAATCTTTTATTCCGCCTTGTGCAAAATTAGGGCGTCCGCCACCGTTTGCTCCTGATGCCCTTGCAATTTCTCCGACGATTTTACCTGCATTGACCCCTGATTTTACAAAAGCATCAGAAACTTTTACAAGCACCATACGTTCTGAAACAAGTATTATAATGCTTTCGCCAAGTTTATTAGAAAGGTATTCAACTCCGGCTTTAATTGTGTCGTTATCAAGTTGTTCTGTTTTGGTGATAAAAAGTTTTCCGCCTTCAATATCCTGAGCTTTGGATAAGAATGTGCTGAATCTGCTTCTTGCATTTTCGGCTTTCAGTTCAACAATTTCTTTTTGAAGATTTTTATTTTCTTCTGCAATCTTATCAACACGTTCTTCAACCTCATCGAAATGAACTTTGAACCTTGCGGATAACTTATCTATTTCTTTAATTTTTGCATTCACATAATCAAGAGCAGCATCGGATACAACCGCCTCAATTCTTCTTGTTCCTGCAGCAATTGCACCTTCTGATACGATTTTTATTAATCTCAAATCACTTGTATTAGATGCATGTGTTCCTGCGCAAAACTCTTTTGAAATACAAGGTTCATAGCCGATATTTACAACTCTTACGGTATCTCCGTATTTTTCACCGAATAATGCGGTTGCGCCCGTAAGTTTGGCTTGTTCGATATCCATTACATCTGTATGAACTTCAAGTTTTTCGTGAATCCATTTATTGATAATATTTTCGGTTTTTTGTACTTCTTCCGAAGTCATTGCTCTTGAGAACGTGAAGTCAAATCTCATTCTGTTTTCTTCAACTTGTGAACCTGCTTGCTTAACTTCATCTCCAAGAACTTTTATTAACGCAGCTTGAAGAAGGTGAGCAGATGTATGGTGTAATCTTATTTCTGCATGTCTTTCAGCATCTATAATTGCATTAACTGTGTCATTGAGCGTAATTTCCCCATTTATCAGTTTTGAACGGTGAACGTATAAGTCGTTAACTTTGAACGTTGTGAGGACTTCGAGCTTCATATTTTCGTTTTCAATAACACCCGAATCCCCGACTTGTCCGCCACATTCCGCATAGAACGGAGTTTTGTCCAGAATAATATCCGTGTAGCCTTCGCCTTCGATTGTTGCAAGGAGTTTTGCTTCACACGAGTCGGTTTCATACCCGACAAAATCAGTTGAACCTACTTCATTCTCAACTTTTGCATACTTCATATCGCCCGTCACTGATATTTTTGCAGCAGCAGCTTTAGCCCTGTCTTTTTGCTCCTGCATTGCTTTCTTAAAGCCTTCTTCATCAGCATTTATTCCGTTATCAGCAGCAATTTCCTTTGTAAGTTCAAACGGGAAGCCGTATGTATCGTATAGCTTGAATGCACTTTCTCCGTCAACGTCTTTCTTTTGGTTTATAAATTCATCAAGAAGTTTGTATCCTCTATCCAGAGTCTTGTTGAATCGTTCTTCTTCTTTTTTGATAGTGTCAATAATTTTTGCTCGGTTCTTTTCAAGTTCAGGATACGCTTCTTTATATGAATCAACAACAATATCAACAAGTTTATAAAGGAAAGGAAGTTCCATTCCAAGTATTTTACCGTGTCTTAGCGCACGACGGAGAATCATTCTGAGAACGTAGCTTCTGCCTTCGTTACCCGGAATTACTCCGTCGGAGATTAAGAACGATACACATCTTGCGTGGTCTGTTATTATTCTCAACGAAATATCTGTTTTTTCTGATTTTTTGTATTCAACGCCTGACATTTCGCAAACCTTGTCAAGAATAGGTCTTAAAAGGTCTGTTTCAAATGTAGAGGCAACGCCCTGGCAAACCATTGCAATACGTTCAAGTCCCATACCGGTATCAACGTTTTTGCTTTCAAGCGGAGATTGGTTTCCTTCTTCATCTTGATAAAGTTCAGTGAATACAAGGTTCCAAATTTCAACCCAACGGTCACATTCACAGGTATCAATACCGCATCCTCTAGGGTCGTCGCACTTAAATTCTTCGCCTAAATCATAGTGAATTTCAGAACAAGGACCGCAAGAACCTGAAGCCCCCGGAGGTCCCCAGAAATTGTCTTTTTTACCTTTTCTCTTAATTCTGTCAGGAGAAACTCCGACATCTTTTGTCCAGATTTCATAAGCTTCTTCATCTGTTTCGTATATAGTTACCCAGAGTCTGTCTTTATCCAATTTGAGATAATTGGTTATAAAATCCCAAGCCCAAGGTATAATTTCTTTTTTATAATAGTCGCCAAAAGAAAAATTACCTAACATTTCAAAGAATGTGTGATGGCGCGGGGTTCTGCCTACGTTTTCGATATCCGAATCTTTTCCGCCCGCTCTTGCGCATTTTTGGCAAGAAGTTGCTCTTGCAGGGTCATACGGAGATTTTTGTATCCCCAAAAATATAGGTAAAAATTGTAACATCCCCGCTGTTGTTAATAATACTGTCGGATTATCAGGTACTAGGGATGAACTTTCAACTATTGTATGCTCGTGTTTATCCTTGAAAAAATCAAGGTACATTTTTCTTATTTCGCTTCCTTTTAACATCATATCTTCCTTTATAAACTACTTATAATCCGATTTTAACTTAAACATGGTTAGTAGTAAATATTAATAAGGTTTGTAATGAATTGCAAATTACTTTATCGTGGGAGGAGCAGAACCTATAATTTATCAATTTTTACTTAATTTTTCTTAATATTCCTTGAATTGTAACTAAATATTAAGTCGGATTTGACAAGGCTGAAATCGTGTTATAATGCCCTATATGATATGATATGATGTGATGGGGCGGGGCGGGGCAAATTTATATTATTTCTTGTTTTATTATATGTATAAGGGAATTTAATAGTAGGTATAGATAATGTCAGATGTATCTGTGAGTACAAATAAACCTCAACAATATAATATTAAGCAGCTAATTAATCCTCAAACTTCTGTCAATCACGATAATAAGTATCAAGAAGATAAAGAAATGAGTAATTCTGCAAAATTTGCAATTGGTGCAACAGCTTTGGGGGTGGTCGTACTTGCCGGACTTGCAATTGCAGGTCGACGAGGGGTTGGTCCTTTTAAAAGAGTATGTGAAAAGACATCGCTAAAGCCTAAAGCAGACTCAAATTTACATAAATTGCCATCATTTTCTTTAAGTAAAGATGAATTCGCAGCAGCACTAAAAGAAACTGAATTTGTAAAACCTTCTTCAATTCCTGATGATATTCCTTCTGTTATAGATTTTTCCAAAGGTCGAATTCTAGAGGTTAAAGATGCTGAAGGGG
>CAMDZX010000043.1 GCA_945910925.1 uncultured bacterium
TACAGGTATGCTTTCATATCAGAAGACAGATATTGTGCAAATTTTTTATATGTAAACTTGTAATCTTCGTCCAGTCTGTATTTTGCGTATGCGGAATCCGAAACAATTTTTAATCCGACAGGTGCCAGAATTTTATTATAATATTTTGCGCACTTTTCAAATTCTTTTTTAGTTTGAGGAATAGAATTTTTAATATCTTCTTTTAAAAGATTTTCGTTAGAAAATGTTTCTATCTTTAATATTTGTTTTCTGTAATTATCAAAAACTTTTCCTTTTTCTTCTTCAGAATCATCAGAGTATTTCAAATATAATGCCAAAAATGTTTGTACTTCTTTTAAGTTCTTAACCAAATCCTGTAACGATTCAGGTTGAACAAGTTCAGGAATAGATGACGGATCGTCCATATAGGCTTCAAATTTTGCCTGTTCATTGTTGATAGAATCTGTCGGCAGATAATCCAAGAAAATTTTCCCGCCAAGAGCAAGCAGGCACACAGTAACAACTGCAAGAATACCTTTGGTTATATATCCTGCAATCAGTTTTAGTTTTTCGTTATTAAACTCATTTTTTTGTTGTGCCGAATTTTTGTAGAAAGATTTACTCTTATAAAAATCGTCTTTATTATCTTTTCCCATATTTATTTCATCGGATAAATCGCATCCGCAGTTTATACAAAAACGTTGATTATTTCTTATTTCTTTTCCACATCTTGGACAATACATAACTTAACTCCTGTCTATTAAATTTCAGCTATTATTATACTATAAAAAATAAGAGTTTTTATAATATATATTTTCATCTTTTAATTCGTGTTATAATCCTTATATGACAAATCAAGAGGATTTTATTGCAACCGTATCACATGAACTCAGGACACCTTTGACAAGTATCAGAGGCTTTGCTCAGACTATGCTTGCCTCATGGGATAGGCTTGATGATGATAGCAAGAAGAAGTTTCTCGGGATTATTGAACAACAGTCAAACAGGTTAATAAATTTGGTAGAAAACATTTTGTCGGTAACAAAATTACCGAACGAATCGCTTATTCTTAAAAATATTCCCGTTAATTCTTCAATAACTCCTGTGGTTCAAATTGTTCAACAACAGTACAAACACCACAAATTTATAACTCTTTTTGATAAGTCAAATCCATCCGTTACGGTTGATTTAGAAAAATTCCAACAAATTATGATTAACCTTATAGAAAACGCTGCAAAATATTCTGATGAAGGTTCAACTGTAAAGGTTCTTACATCTCATACAGACAAGAATGTGTCCGTAAAAATACAGGACGAAGGTATCGGTATAACAGATGAGGATAAAGAAAAAATATTTGGCAAGTTCTCACGAATTGATAATCCTTTAACAAGAAAAATTCAAGGTAGCGGATTGGGTTTGTTTATAACTAAAACTCTTGTAGATAAAATGCACGGTAAAATTGTTGTAAGAAGTCTTGATAAAGGGTCAGAGTTTGAAGTTATATTTCCGGCTTATAACATAGAGGATCATGTAAAATGCTCAGTGACGCAATAATAATTGACACAAGAAAAGAATTGTCGGTAAAGTACAAAAAGGCTCTCGCATCTGCTGAAACCTCTGTTTCTGTTGTTAATAACCTGCTTGAGGCTTACAAATATATTCAGCAAAACGAACCTGATTTAATCATCATTTCAGACAGTATCCCCGAGAGTTTAGAAGAATTTTGTCATAAAATTCGAGTTTTGACCTACAATATGCGCCCAATAATAATTGCGCTTTCAAAATCGGCAGATGCGTCAGACAGAATAAAAATTTTAGAAAGCGGAGCTGACGATTTTATTAGTGAGCCCGTAAATATAGAGGAGTTTAAAAGTCGAATAAAAGCTCACCTTCGCAGGGAAATAGAATCAAATCTTGATAATAAAACGCTTTTACCAAACAAAAAATATTCAATGCGTGCATTAAAACGAATTTTATCAAGAAAAAATGAATGGGCGGTTCTTCTTATAGGAATTAATAATTTTATTCCATACAAAGAAGTTTATACAGAACTTGCGGCAGATAGAGTTATACAGGCATTTATCGCAATTATGCAATCAGCATTGTCGGAGTTGGATTTTTTAAGCAGGATATCTGATGATGAATTTATGATAATAACTCATCCATCTTCTGCAGAAAAAATCGCATCTTTTTTAACTTTTGCATTTGATACTATCGCACCAAAATTCTATTCTAATGAGGATTATAAACGCGGATACATGCTTTTGCAGGGTGATGAGTTTGCAGGTATAAGAGTTGAATTTTTATCTGTTGCAATAGGAATTGTTTCGGGCGAGTTTGATTCTTTCCCTGATGCCGAAAAACTATTAACTAAATTATATCAGATTAAATCTATTGCAAAATTACCTTCAAAATCTAATTTTGTTGTAGACAGACCAAAACTATCGGGAGAATATTCTTCTGAGCTTGAACGTTTGAATAACACTATTGCTATTTTTGAGAAGGATTCCGCACTTGAATTGCTGTTAAGAACAACATTGGAATTACAGGGGTATGATGTCATATCTGATATTGAGGAACTGAAAGAGGTTAAACCTGCAATAATTTTAATTGATTCGGGTAATGACATGAAAGGTTTGGAATTGTGTGCAGGCTTGAAGAAAAAATCAGAATATGCAAAAACTACAATAATCGTGACTTCGGTTCGGCATGACAAAACCGTTGTGTTAAACTCGGGGGCGGATTTGTATATTCCAAAACCTTATGAGATAGCAACAATAATTAAGTGGGTTGAGTACTTTATTAACCGTATGAGATATTAATCAAGTAATTCATCAAGCTTTGATGCGGCATTATCTGCTTTTGTTTGATTAACAAATCTGGTTCTTCTCATATACGTTCTCAAAGCTTCTCTTATCAATTCGCTTCTTGTTCTGTGTTCAGATTCTGCCAACGAATCTATTGTATCCAGAAAATCCGGTGATAAAGATACTAATACTCTTGCCATTTTCTCTCCCTTTTCCTTCACAAAACCATCCGATATTTAATCAAGATGGTTTTATGATGAAATAACATACTTTATAACTTACGCATTTATTTGTTGCGCTAATTCAAATGTTTTGTGTGTGAGCTGCATTGTTTCATGATTTAATATACCACGATTCAACTGAGTGAACGATGCATTTTTAGAGTTGAACTTTTTCTTTAAAAACTCGTATGCAACCTTCGGGTCACATTTATTACCACATGTGAATAAATCAACAGCAGCATAGCCAAGTTCCGGCCAAGTGTGTACTGATAAATGACTTTCTGCAATTATAACAACTCCGCTTACTCCAAACGGTGAAAACATATGGAAGCATTTCTGAACAACAGTTGCTCCACACTCAATTGCAGCATCTACCATATTATTTTCTATTCTGTCTTTGTTGTTTAAAATATTGGGGTCGCAGTCATAAAACTCTGCTAATACGTGTCTCCCAAGATGTTCGTCTGTTACGTTGAAGTTATTTGTTATTTCCAATTCATTGGGCTCCTTTCATAAAACTGATAACATTTTATATTGTATAATAAACATCAAAAAATAAAAATTTGCTAGCAAATTTAATTAATATTATTTAACTCTAAATGTGCTCTTTCTACCGTTAAGTCAGGCTGAATCTCTATTTCAGTGATATTTTGATTCGTAATATATATTAGATATTCAATGTTTCCTGCAGGTCCTTTTATCGAAGAATGTGTCAAACCTACAATTTTATATCCAAGTGAATGGACACAATTAATAACATTTTCAATAACCATTATATGCGTTTGGGGATTTTTTACAACCCCTCCTTTTTCTATCAGCTCTTTTCCTGCTTCAAATTGAGGTTTTATAAGACATATCATTTCATGAAACTTAGGATTCAAAAGTGTTTTAAGATTCGGCAAAACTCTTTCTAAAGAAATAAATGACAAATCAGAAACAAGCAAATCCGCAATTTCTTCACCTTCCGCATAAATCGCATCAGGTGTACATATTTTAAGATTAGTTTTTTCTATGGTCTTTACTCGTTTATCGTTTCTTATTTTCCATGCCAGTTGACCGTAGCCTACATCTGCCGCATATACAAATTTTGCCCCACGTTGCAAAAGACAATCCGTAAATCCGCCTGTCGAAGCTCCTGCATCAAGGCATATTCTGCCTTCGGGCGAAAAATTAAACGTATCAAGTGCCTTTTGGAGTTTGAAGCCGCCTCTTGAAACATAAGGCATTGTTTTTATTACAAAATCATATTCTTTAGAAGGATCAAGCTGATATCCGGCTTTTGTAATTATTTCATCGCCGAGTCTTACATCTCCTGCGATTATTGCTGCCGATGCTTTACTCTTGGTTTCGTAATAACCCAAATCAACAAGTATTTTATCTAAACGTTCTTTTTTCAAATCTTAAATACCTTCTCTGCATTTTCTGATGTTATTCTGATTATATTATCCACAGATTCATTTCTTAAATTTGCGATTTCTTCCGCAACATATTTTACATACGCAGGTTGATTTTCTTTTCCTCGGTACGGAACGGGAGTTAAGTATGGAGAATCTGTTTCAAGCATTAAATTTTCAAGCGGAACTTCTTTTGCAACATCTTTCATTTTTTTTGCATTCTTGAATGTTACCACGCCTCCCAACGCAATATACCAACCGCTTTTCACACACTCTTTCATCATTTCTACACTACCTGAAAAACAATGAAAAATGACATTGGAACCTGTATTATTTTCTTTAAGAAGGTCTATACAATCCTTGTGTGCCTCTCTGTCGTGAACAACTATTGGAAGATTAAGTTCGTTCGCAAGCAGAATTTGTTTTTTGAACATTTCTTTTTGTTCTTCAATATAGGTTTTATCCCAATAATAATCCAGTCCGATTTCGCCTATTGCAACAACTTTGTTGTGTGTTGCAAGCTCTCTTATTTTTTGTTCGGTCGTATCTGTCCATTTTTTAGCTTCTGACGGAAAAAGTCCCAACTGGCAGTATACACCTTCATAGTTTTCTACAATATTAATAATTTTTTCAAAGTATTGTTCTTCAACCGAAGGTATTATTATCTTTTTTATACCGTTGTTTTGCGCATTAGTAATAACTTCATCAATATTTTCGACCATATCTAAATGTGCGTGAGTATCGATTAAATAAGTCATTTTATTCTTGCACCATCCTTGCAGGAAAGTGGTTACGTCTTAGCTCGTTTGTTAAATTTGAAGCCTTAGTTTGGTCACCGTATGAACCAACTTGAATTGTATATGCTCCGTTACTTAAGGTTTTTACAAAAGAGGTTACACCAAGATTCGCATCTTGAATGATATTTTGAGCAACACGTGCTTCTTCAAGCGTTGTATAAGAACCGATATATACCTTGTAAACGGAAGGTTTATTTGTGTTTTGCGAAGTTGATGATACACCGCTCGGATGTCTGATAGTGCTGCCTTCCGAATAAGTAGTTTGTGAAGATGAAAACGCTCCGTTATTTCCGTAAGGATGTGAATAATCTTGACCACCAAAACTTTGTGTCTGAACTTCGCCTTCACTCGCATTACCTATTGTAGAAAATTCTTTTTCTTTTGATTGAATAATATTAGGAGCTTTGTTAGAAGGTAGTTTATCATTATCCTCCATTTGTATAAATTTTAAGCGACTGTCAATAAGATGTTTTACTCCGAGTCCTGATTCTTTTATATCACCTTCATCATTTTCGCCTATTGCAGTATCTACACTTGAAAATAAGTGAACGGCAATTACTACAAAAAGTATAAGCATCATAAAGAATGCACCAAAGAACAATTTTATATATCCGGGTTTTTCTTCTGTAGCTTTATTATAATTTTTATAATATCGGTTTCCCATATTTATACTCCTCTGACTTTTGTACTTGCAAGCTCAATATCTTCTAGCTCGTCTGCATATTTTTGCATAATTTCCTGTGCAAATTCTTTGATATCTGTTATTCCCAGTTCGCTGGTTAATCCCGCTGCACTAACCGGCGCACCTTCCGATAAAATATTTAATCCTGTATGAATAAGAATTGATGTTTGTGATTTTGTTGCAATTGAAACCGAAAGTTTTTTCCCATCAATCATCAAATCATCTCCGTTTCTGACAACGAATATACCACGTTTTTCGAGTAATTCTTTTATTATACAGATTAATAATCTTTGCCTGAAAACACCTTCAACAAGGTTTACGTTAAATTGCTCGGTAATAAAACTCAGCATATATTTGCTGTAAATCGGTTCATTATTGATAACATCTTCTATATCAACCATTTCGGTCAGTTTTACTTCACATTCGCCCATAAATGCAACAATAGCATCACCTTGCAGTTTAAAGTTTCTGTAAATCCAATGCGGATACAATTGGGAACCGATATACTTAATATCTTCTTCAATAAATTTAGTCTTCATCTTCAAATAAAACCTTTATGTAACTTGTCGCCCCGTTAAATTCTAATGCCTCTTTTAAATGTTTACAAGATTCGCATTTCCCGCAATTCTTTTCGACTTTATTATAACAACTCCTCGTCAATTCCAAAGGCATGCTTTTATCCAAAGCCAACTTTACTATATCATTTTTGTTCATGCTTATCAATGGTGCAACAACTTTAGGATTACAAAGCGTCGAATGTTCAAAACATGATGTTATAACTTCCGTAAATTCTCTGGAATTGTCAGGGAAAGTTATGGCTTCTTCTTTGTTAGCACCAAAAATTATATGCGTAAAATTATATGTGTCAGCGTAGGAGGCTGCTACATTCAAGAACAAACCGTTTCTGTTCGGAACCCAGACCGCTTTTGCACTATATTCCGTGTAAAGTTCGTTTTCAGGAATATCTTTTTCATCAACAATTGCGGTTTTTGTTATAGATTTTAGAAACGGAAGTTCTATTATTTCATGGTTTATCCCATAATACTCTGCCAGTTTTTTAGAGGCTGAAATTTCTTGCTCTACTGATTTTTGACCGTAATCAAAGGTTAAAGCCAGTTCTATATTGTATTCATCTTTTACTGCACCCAAGCATACAAGAGAATCCAAACCGCCTGATAACAGAATTATAGATTTTCTTTTACTCATCGTAGTCCTCATATTCATCAATCAAGTCTTGTGCTTCACGTTTTAGGTATCTTGAATATTCCTCCGACATAAGCACTTCATCCAGAATATCTCTGCCTTCCAGGTTATACATTGCAATGAGAGCATTCTTTTGGACTTCTTCATCCTCGTCTTTCAGGCATGGTTGAATCAAATCAGAAGCATCCTCTGCATCGGAATTCATTATTGCTTCAATCGCATTAATTCTGACCATAGGTGATGAATCCATAAGCGATTTTCTTAGTGCATTTAAAACCTTTCTGTTATCAAGATTTAGTTTCCCTAACGCTTCTATCACACGTTCTTTTAAAAACGAAAACTTATCAAGAAATCCTTGCTTAGCCTCCAAAATTGATACCAGAGGGTCAACCGCTCTGATATCTCCGATAGCGGCTAAGGCAGATACGGCAGATTCTTTCAGGTATACCGATTTTTCTTCTTCATCCTGCATCAGATTTATTAACGGAGTAACTGCGTACTTATCTCCGATTTTCCCCAGAGCATCCGCACATGCCAGACGTACCTTGTAATGCTCATCTTTATTGTTAAGACAGTACAACAAAGCACCGACAACAGATGTGTCCTTATAGTTTCCGATAGCTTTTGCACACAAAACCCTTAAATTAATTAAGTCATCTGAATCAGCTTGCTCTGTTATTTGTTTTCTTGCAAGTAATAAATCAACTAACGGACCTAATGTTGATGTATCTCTGAGTTTATCTGCGCAGGCAACGGTTTGCATCAGAACCTTTGGATTTTGTGCGTTAACAAGAATTTGATTGTATATTTGAATCAGATTATACTCATCGTAGCTGTTTTCAAGACTTAAAATATTTTGTATGACGGTATTACAGTCCAAATCCGTATCAATACCGCATTCGGCTATAATCGAGTCTATATCAATAAAATTATTATCCTTCACACCCTTAGAGTACAATAAAATTAATATTTTAGCAATAAAAATGACGACAAATACATGCCGTCATTTTATTATTTATTATTGAGCTTAGAACTATACCAAAGCTTTTGATTCTTCAACCAATTTTATTAAAGTACTTGCGATGGTTTCTTGTTCTTCACGGGTAAGTTCAGGGAACATAGGTAAAGACATTACAATATCAGTATTTTTTTCTGTATGTGGTAATGTACCTCTGCCAAGTCCTAAGTGTTCATGAACTTTTTGAAGATGAAGCGGAATAGGGTAATATAACATTGTTCCAATGCCTGCTTCATGCATTTTATCAAAGATTTCATCTCTGTTTGGAACTTTAACCGTGTATTGGTGATAAATACAATATGTATCATCAAGTTCTTTTGGAGTTACGATATCTTTGCAGCTTGCAAAAAGTTCATTATATATTTGAGCTCTTTCTCTGCGTTTTTTGTTCCATGAATCCAAGTGAGAAAGTTTTATTCTCAAAATTGCAGATTGAATTTCATCAAGTCTTGAATTTACACCGATTTCATCGTGGTGATATCTTACAGCACCGCCATGATTTCTAAGTGCAATAATTCTATCTTTTAAGTGTTCTGCGTTTGTTGTAATCAGACCGCCATCTCCCATGCCGCCAAGATTTTTGGTAGGGTAGAAGCTAAAGCATCCGATATCACCGATAGAACCTACTTTTTGTCCTTTGTATTCTGCACCCATGGCTTGACAAGCATCTTCTATAACATACAAGTCATGACGTCTTGCGATATCCATAATGGCATCCATATCACAAGGTTGTCCGTATAAGTGTACAGGAATAATAGCTTTTGTTTTAGGTGTTATTGCAGCCTCAATTTTTTCAGGATCGATATTGAATGTATCAGGATTGATATCTGCAAATACGGGAGTAGCACCAACAATACCTATTGCTTCCGTTGTTGCAACAAACGTGAATGCAGTTGTAATAACTTCGTCACCTTTTCCTATATCTAACGCTCTTAAAGCCAAATGTAACGCATCTGTACCTGAATTCAAGCCGATAGCATATTTTGCACCCGTGTATTCGGCAAGTTCTTTTTCTAAAGATTTTGTGTTTGGTCCGAGTATGTAGCATCCGGATCTTAATACTTCACATACTGCTTTTTCGATGTCTGCACCAATTTCGTTGTACTGACGTTTTGAATCAAAAATAGGTATCATATTTATTCCCCTCATGTTGTAACCCTACCATACTAGTGTAGCATAGTTTTTAGATACCTTTATATAAGTTTAATATTTGTGAAAACGGGGACTTAATAACGTGGTAACTTGAGGGCTGAGCGACTGAGTTAATATGAGATTAATAAATCTTTCCCTTTTTATGATTGTAACTAAATATTAAGTTGAATTTAACAAGGCTAAAACCCTGTCATAACGGACGATATGATATGATATGATGGGACAGGGCGGGGCAATTCTATGTAAACTCACGTTTTTATATATGTATACGTGTTTATAAAAAATATTTAACAATGGAGGTAGTGCAATGGGATTAGTTTCTTTTGGATGTGTGAATAATGAGTGTAATAGACAAAAAGTTAATGGGAATGTCGCACAGACTATTTCTGATTTACGAAAAGCTGGAGTAGCAGTACCAATGATGCCTATTAAATTTTCACCTGATAAAAATTTAACATCAGATACTTTTGTTCATTCAAAAGATTTAAATAACAACTCTGTAGCACAGGTTATTTCTGATTTGCGTGACGCAGGAGTAGCTGTACCAATGATGCCAATAAAATATTCTCCAAAAGCTTAAATAATTTTTTGCAAAATTATACAAAGATGACTTTTAGGTCATCCTCATTTGTTAAAATTTCATAACCTTTAACAAACTTTTTGTCATCGTTGAAAAACAAAAAATCAAACTGTGAAGCAATGTAGATAATGTCTTGAAATTCAAGACATTATCTACGGATAAAGTCTACTGCACCTACTCTATGTTATTGATATTTATCTGTAAAATTATTAGGGACAATAGTGGAAATGGATAAATATAAATTCCGGAATGATGAGTTTGGTATATAAAACTAGTTTCTAAAAGAAGGAACAGGTATAAAACTGCAAAGAGATTTGCGTAACGGGGCACCGGTAAGAGTTGCCGCTGATAAGTTTGATAAAGCGAAAGTAAAAGGTTTTGTAATTTCTGAGTCGCATTGATATGTTATGATTTTGTCATAATCCTGTTCTAAAATAAAATTTTATGATAGTATTTAGAATAGCAGGAGGATTTATGCTCACAATCGATAGAAATAACAAAAAATCCGTAAGAGAGGCTTTTGGAAACGCTCTTGTTGAGGTGGGAAAACTCAACAAAGATGTAGTCGTTCTTGATGCGGATTTGTCTTGTTCCACTCAGACAAAAATATTTGCAAAAGAGTTTCCTGACAGATTTTTTAATGTGGGTATTGCAGAGCAGGATTTAATTACAACTGCGGCAGGACTTGCAACAGTCGGCAAAATTCCTTTTGCTGCGGCTTTTGCAGTATTTATAACAGGCAGAAGTTATGACCAGATTCGCAATACTGTTTGTTATTCGGGATTAAATGTTAAAATAATCGGAACACACGGAGGTGTTACTGTCGGAGAGGATGGCGCAACGCATCAAGCTCTTGAAGATGTTTCATTGATGTCCAACATTCCCGGCATGACTGTTATTGTACCTTCTGACAGGCATGAAATTCGTGCGGCAATAAAATTTGCAGCGGAATATCAAGGTCCTGTATATATAAGAATTCCAAGAAGTAATTTGCCTGATGTATTTGATGAAAGATATGAGTTTGATATCCGTAAGGCGCAAGTTCTGAAATACGGACGGGATGTTACTCTTGTTACAAACGGTGATACCTTGCAAGAGGCGGTAGAAGCCGTTTCTAAACTCTCGGATTTAGGGGTTGATGTAGAGTTAATAAATGCACCGGTTGTGAAACCATTTGATTTTGATACAATCTTAAAATCCGCACAAAAAACAAACCTTGTCGTAACTGTTGAAAATCACTCAATACGTGGTGGTATCGGTAGTATTATTTGTGAACGTTTATCGGCAGAATATCCGACAAGGGTAGTAAGATTGGGCGTTAATGATGAGTTTGGACAGAGCGGAACATCAAACGAACTTTTGGATTGTTACGGATTGAGTTCTGACAAGATAGTTAAAAAGATAGTAGAGATAAAAAAATGATTCAATTAAGGGCTGTAACTAAAAAGTATAAAAATAATTACGCATTGAAAAATATAAATTTGGATATTATGTCAGGCGAATTTGTTTTTGTGACGGGAGCTTCCGGAGCGGGGAAATCTACATTAATGAAGATGCTTTATAAAGAGGAAACTCCTACAAGCGGAACTGTTTTGATTGGCGGTATAAATATTGCGAATTTGCCGTCGGATAAAGTTCCTAACCTGCGACGCTGTATGGGAATTGTTTTTCAGGATTATAAACTCCTGCCTAATATGTCCGTATACGATAACATCGCTTATGTAATAAGAACTTTGGGTATGAGTACCAAAGAAATCAGTATGCGTGTTATGGGGGCATTAAAGGTCGTTGGATTATTGGACAAAATGAAATCCAAACCGAATGAGCTTTCAGGCGGAGAACAACAAAGAGTTAGTATTGCGAGAGCAATTGTAAACGGGCCGCCTCTTTTGATTGCGGATGAACCGACAGGGAACCTGGACCCAAATAATTCGCTTGAAATTATGCAAATTTTGGATCAAATTAATCAAAGGGGGATTACTGTTATTGTTTCTACTCACGATAGAACAATGGTTGATTATTTTAGAAAACGGGTTTTGACACTTGATAACGGTGAGATTATCCGTGACGTACAGGCAGGTACTTATGAGTGATAGCAGACAGAGAATAAAAAAACAGGTAAAACAACACATTCCTAAGGATTGGCTATGTGATTTGAGGATTGCATATCGGATTACGATGGAGGCATTTAACGATATAAAGAGAACAGGCGTTATGAATATTGTCATAATTACGACAATGGCAGCGATTCTTACAATCTTTGGTTCATTATTCAGAACAACAATTTCTATGACTCAGTTTGCGAAAGAATTAGGAAATGTTTTAGAAATTTCGGTATATCTGAAATCTGATACAAAACCAACAGCTGTTGCACAAAAAGTTTCGGGATTAGAGCATGTTGTGAGGGTAAAAATTATTCCAAAAGAAGTTTCGTGGAAGAACTTGAAGCATGAAATTGATTTGCCGAATATATCAAACCCGCTTCCTGATACACTTCATGTAAAAGTTGATAAACCTCAAAATATTAATTCTGTCTTATCACAGGTTAAGCTGATTAGTGAGGTTGAGGATACAGGATATGCTGCCGATGTCGCTAAAAAAATACAATTTGTAACTCATATTGTAAATACGGCAACTGTTGTTGTGACGATTATTGTTGCAATACTTACAATCATGATTATAAATAATACAATCCAGCTTGTAATTCAGT
>CAMDZX010000044.1 GCA_945910925.1 uncultured bacterium
AATAAGGGAAAAATAAAAATGGAAGCAAAAGCAAGACAAACAGATATAAAAATGACTGCGAGAAAACTTCGTAGAGTAATCAACGAAGTAAGAGGTAAAGCGGTTAAAGAAGCTCGCACAATGTTGCGTTTTATGCCTTATTTTGCAGCAAAAGTTGTTGAAAAGAACTTGGTAGCTGCAGTTGCTAATGCACGTGAAAAATACGGTGTAGATGAAGATTCTTTAAAAGTTTCTGAAATCTATGCTGATGAAAGTGCAACATACAAAAGAGGTAAACCAAGAGCACAAGGACGTATTTACAGAAGATTAAAACGTACTTCTCACCTCACAGTAGTAGTTAGTGATGATACAAAAAAATAGGAAATAAAGAAATGGGACAAAAAACACATCCAACCGGATTTAGAGTAGGTATAATCAAACCTTGGTTAAGCACTTGGTATGCTAAAGTTAAAGATTATGCCGTATTTGTAGCAGAAGATGCTAAAATCAGAAAATTTGTTAAGAAAAAATTGTACGCAGCAGGCGTTTCAAGAATATTAATTGACAGAAAAGCATCAAGCACAACAATAACTGTCATTACTGCAAAACCTGGTATTGTAGTAGGTAGAGGCGGTCAAGGTATAGATGAACTCAGACAAGAAGTTTCAAAATATATCGGAAGACAAGTTATTATAAATGTTGTTGAAGTTGCAAGAGTTGACTTGGATTCTCAATTGGTTGCAGAATCAATTGCACAACAATTGGAAAAACGTATTGCATTCAGACGTGCAATGAAACAAGCAATGCAAAGAACAATGAGAGCCGGCGCTCAAGGTATTAAAGTTATGGTATCAGGACGTTTAGGTGGTGCTGAAATCGCTCGTTCAGAATGGGCAAAAGAAGGAAGAATTCCTCTTCAAACATTAAGAGCTGATGTTGATTACGGTTTCACTGAAGCAGATACAATAATGGGTAAAATAGGCGTTAAGGTATGGATTTTCAAAGGTGATTTAATGCCGGGCGAAAAAGCAGACCAAAACGTAAAAAGTAAGAATGCAAAAGATTCTGCAGAAAAATTCAACAAACGTGTAAGACGTTCAAAATCTGCAGAAGTTAAATAGTAAACAATGACAGGAGTAATATAAAATGTTAATGCCTAAAAAAACAAAATACCGCAAAATGATGAAAGGTAGAATGAAAGGTACCGAAACAAGAGGTACACAATTCGAATTTGGTCGTTATGCTCTTAAGGCTCTTGAACCGGGTTGGATTACAAGCCGTCAAATCGAGGCTGCAAGACGTGCAATGACTCGTGAAATCAAACGTGGTGGTAATGTTTGGATTAAAATATTCCCTGACAAACCTATTACGGCAAAACCTGCCGAAACTCGTATGGGTTCAGGTAAAGGTAATGTTGAGTACTGGGTTGCGGTAGTTAAACCAAACAGACTATTATTTGAACTTGATTATTTTGATAGAAACACAGCTATCCATGCGTTGGAACTTGCTGCACAAAAATTACCTATCAAAGTTAAAGTTGTTGAAAAAGAACAAGTAAAATAAGGATAAAAAGTAATGAAATTACAAGATATGCGTGAAAAAACTATCGATGAGCTTAAAGAAGCAGTAGTTGATTTCAAAAAGCAATTATTTGATTTAAGACTTAAAAAAACAATGAATAAGTTGGAAGATACTTCATTAATTGCAAAGACAAGACACTACATTTCACAAGCTAAGACAGTTATCAGAGAAAAAGAAAAAGAGGTAGAAAATGCCTAAAAAAGAAAGACAAGGAATCGTTGTAAGCGATAAAATGGATAAGACCATAGTTGTAAAAGTTGCATCTTATGATCCGCATCCTAAATACAAAAAAATTATAGAAACAAACAAAAACTACAAGGCACATGATGAAAACAACGAATGTGGCGTAGGCGATATCGTAAGAATCGTTGAGTCTAAACCTTTATCAGGTAACAAACGTTGGTCACTCCTTGAAGTTGTAGAAAAAGCGAAGTAGAGGTATAGATGTATGGAGGGCTTGAGGTATAGCCTTCGGGGTATATTTAAGAATCCATCCTTCCAATCTTCTAATAGTTAATAAAGGAAAAAGTAAAATGATACAACAAGAAACCAGATTAACAGTAGCAGACAATACAGGTGCAAAAGAATTGTTGGTTATCCGTGTAATGGGCAGCTCAAACAAGAAATTTGCAGCAGTAGGTGATGTTGTTATTGCAACAGTAAAGGATGCTACTCCGAATATGGCTGTTAAAAAGTCTGAAGTTGTAAGAGCGGTTATCGTAAGAACAAAACACGATATCTCTCGTGCAGACGGATCAGTTATCAGATTTGATGACAATGCAGCAGTTATTATCAACAAAGATGGCAACCCTCGTGGAACACGTGTTTTCGGACCTGTTGCTCGTGAGTTAAGAGACAATAACTTTATGAAGATTGTTTCTTTAGCGCCGGAAGTAATATAGTAGGAGCCAATGATGAAAGATACAAATAAAAAATCTTTGCATGTTAAAACCGGCGACAGAGTAATCGTTACTGCCGGCAAAGACAAAGGCAAAATAGGAAACGTAAAGAAAGCTATTCCTTCAGAATCAAAAGTTATTGTTGAAGGGGCTAATATGGTAACAAAGGCACAAAAACCTAACCCGATGGCAGGTATTCAAGGCGGATTAGTTAAACTTGAAGCTCCTGTTGATTCATCAAATGTTATGGTTGTTTGTCCTGCTTGTGAAAAACCAACCAAAATCAAACACGAAGTAAAAGACGGTAAAAAAGTTCGTGTTTGTAAAAAATGCGGTGAACAGTTAGATGTTTAATGTGTTAGTATATTATACGAAACGACATTAATATCATCTTAATTAAGAGGAAAAATAAAAATGACAAAAACAATTAGTTTAAAGAAAAGATACGAAGACGAAATAAAAGCTGCAATGAAGGAAAAGTTCGGCTATGAAAACGATATGATGATACCTAAACTTCATAAAATCGTTTTGAACATGGGTGTTGGTGAAGCATCACACAACTCTAAGATTGCAGAAGTTATTGAAGCTCAATTAACAAAAATTGCCGGTCAAAAAGCAGTTGTAACAAAAGCTAAAAAATCAATCGCATCTTACAAATTAAGAGAAGGTATGCCGGTTGGTGCTATGGTTACATTACGTGGTGAAAGAATGTATGATTTCTTGCAAAAGTTAATCTGTGTTGTTCTTCCTCGTATTCGTGACTTTAGAGGTATAAGTGCAAAGAGTTTTGACGGACGTGGCAACTATACTTTGGGGTTAAAAGAACAATCTTTGTTCCCTGAAATTACTTATGAAGAAGTTGATTTAGTAAAGGGTATGAACGTTTCAATTATTACTACTGCTAAAACTGATGATGAAGCAAGAGAATTATTGAGATTAATCGGAATGCCTTTTAAAGGAATGAATAAACAATAATAACTATAAAATATAAAGGAGAAAATCGTGGCTAAAAAAGCGATGATAAACAAAGAAAGAACCAGAGAATTGCTGGCAGCAAAAGGAAAATATCCAAAAACAAGACTACACAACAGATGTAGTATTTGTGGTCGTCCTCACGGTTTCCACAGAGATTTCGGTCTTTGCAGAATCTGCTTGAGAAAGATGGCTCATCAAGGATTATTACCTGGTGTTACCAAAGCAAGCTGGTAAGTTTCTAAAAAATTAAGAACACACATTTTAAGAGTAACTTGTGTTACTCTTTTGTGTTGAGTAATGAACGGGTGTCCAAGTCGGACACCCGTTTTTTGTATTAACTAAAAAATATTTAGTAGGAAGCTAAATGAACATATTATTCAATAGCTAGTTTCTTTTTGTTTTCTATTTCAATGTCTTGTTTTGGAGCATCTATTTTTAAGATACCATGTTCAAGTTTTGCCTTTGTTTTATTTATATTAATTTCTTGAGGGAAATAAATTGTTCTTGAAAATTCGCCATAACTGAACTCGCTCTTTTTGTATCCGTTTTCTTCATGTTCTTCGGTTTCTTCTTCTTTTTTTGCATTGATTACAATGTAGTTTTTATCAATATCAATATCTAAGTTTTCTTTTTGAATACCCGGAAGTTCGGCCTTGACGACATATTTGTCTTTCTTTTCTTTCAATTCAACTGGCATTGATAATTTTTCATCTTGCGGAAAACCATATTCAGGAAACAGTCCGTCAAGATTTTTGCTTAAAATTGAACTGATTTCATTGTTTACTGCTTTTAAAAAATTGTCCGGTGTTTTTCTGATTAAAAATTTCATAATCTGTCTCCTTTCATATTTACTGTTTATTTTTTACACTCATATTATTAATCTGTTTTGTAAAAAATATTCATTTTTTAACATTCATTTAACAATTAGCTTGGATTGTTAAATTATTGTTAATTGTTTACTTTTGTAAACATTTCTTAAAATATTCTAAAGTTTTTGGTGCAAATGCCGTAAATACCATGTGTATCGTATGATAAATGGAGTAAGAATATGGCAATAAGCGGTATCAACGGACCATCAAATAATAACGAACAAATAAAAGGACGAAATTATCAACAACAAGTTGATGAATATAAAGTCTCTATTTTTAACGACTGTGATACCGATAATAGCGGGAAACTGGAGGTTAAAAATAAAAAAGGTGATAATGAAGTAAATACTTTTAAGACAATGGTTCAAAACTTTATTGCAAAAATCACAGGCAAAGAAGATGCTGCAAGTGCCGTAAATAATGCAACAAATTCTCCTGTTCAAAATGAAGAACCAACAAATTTTGATGAAACCGGTAACGTGATACCTGATATTAAAGACGGAACGTATACATTCCATGGCGAACATGTTCACGGTGATCCTACTTCGGTAATTGTCACGGGACCAGATGGTGAGTCTGTCGGTGGTACACGAGTTTTCCCGGGTGGAATTCAGATTCTTGAACAACCTGACGGTTCAATCGGGGTATTTAAAGACGGTGAACTGATAGTCGGAGATGAGGCTCGTGCAATTATTGACAGTCTCAATATAGACTTAAAAAATAATTAAAGATTTGGTTAAAATTAAAAGAGAGTTTTCTAATAAGAAGAGTTGAGCTTTTTCAAGTTTTATTTTTTTCTGCCGTTATATGTTTATACATGAGTGAGGTATAAAATGGCAAGAATTATAGAAAACACAACAGGCGGAAGACGAATAATCAAGCTTTCGACATCTGACATTATATCTGTTATTCAGGAATATCAACAACTTGTCGGGGAAAACAGAAGATGTGAAGATGTTCGCTCCATACTGGACGACAACGTTATTTTTATTCCCGAAGATGTTTAGTAAGGGACAATCTTGGCATCAACTTCTTTTCTTGATTTCATAGCATTATCAAGACCTTGTATCAATTCTGCTTCCGTATCCACGTTGTAGAGTTTTCCGCTTGTGACGTTTGCGGTGCAGGCGAGTTGGTCCAAATCATCATCGTTTCGGATGTTGATTGCGATAACGTCAATTTTGACATCTTTACGCTTTTTTATTAAATCCATAACATAATCACACGGGCTTTCATCACAGTTTTCACCCCCGTCTGTTACCAAAATTATGTGTTTTGGATTTCTGTCTTGCGGAAAGTCTTTTTCAATGGTTTCTTTGAGCGAATATGTTATTGGTGTCATTCCTCTGGGACGGTATTTTGAAATTTTTTCCATAATAATATTTCTGTTGTATTTGTTAATTCCTTCCGCAAGCGTTGAAGCACGACAGGCATCCATACTCGTAAGTCCCCATCTTTGTCCGTAAACTCTTACTCCTACGGGTGTTTCATCCGGGATTCTCGTGACAAGGGTTTCAAAACATCTTCTTAGTATGGAGAATTTTGTTTCGCCCATAATCCTTGCATTCATACTGTTTGAATAATCAAGTATGAATACGGTCGGAATATTATCTCCGCATTGTGCAAGATTGGTTCTGTAATCATAAACATGATACCCTTCGTGTGCCATGCAGACAAGTGAAAAGAATATAAAACAAATAAGTACATATCTCATACTGTTATTATAATAATCCGTAAATGTAAAGTATTCTCCATTTGACGAATATTCACGCTTGAAATATCATTATCATGCCTGCCTATAAAATTAAGGATAGATTATGAAATACGAAACAGAAGAAAAATTTAAACAAGCGGAAGAACTATTAAGACCTGAATTCAGTTATATTGATGATATAAGAGATTATAATCAGGAAAAAGTTTTAAGGGCGTTTATTGAGAACAAAGTTTCGCCTGAACATTTTTATACAGTATCGGGTTACGGGCATGATGACATGGGAAAAGAAACTTTGGACAAAGTATTTGCAGAGGTTTTTGGTGCGGAAAAAGCAATCGTGAGAAATCATTTTGTTTCAGGCACTCATTCAATTGCTTGTGCGCTTTTTGGAAACCTCAGACACGGTGACAAACTCGTTTCTGTAACCGGAACGCCTTATGATACTATGCTTGAGGTTATCGGCAAGGTGGAAGGACGCAAGGATATTCGTTCTGAATCTTTAATGGGACACGGAGTTTTGTATGATGAAGTTGCATTGAAGCCTGACGGTACGGTTGATTTTGAAGGTATCAACTCAAAAATAGATGAGTCGGTTACAATGATTGAAATTCAACGCTCGAGAGGGTATTCGTTAAGACCGTCGGTTGATATTGATACAATCGAAAAAATTTGTAAGATTGTAAAATCTAAGAATCCAAACTGTATATGTTTTGTTGATAACTGTTACGGGGAATTTGTAGAAAAACGGGAACCGCTTGAAGTTGGTGCGGATTTGATTGCAGGTTCTCTGATAAAAAATCCCGGCGGTGGAATTGTTGAAACAGGCGGATATATTGCAGGCAGGGAAAAGTATGTTGAACAGGCGGCAATGAGACTTACGGCACCCGGAATAGGCTCTGAGGGTGGTGCAATGCTTAACCAGCTCAGACTTATTTTCCAGGGATTGTTTATGGCACCTTCTGTTGTAGCTGATGCGGTTAAGGGTGCAGTTCTTGCAGCAAAAGTGTTTGAAGATATTGGGTACGTTTCAACCCCTAAGTATAACGAACGCAGAACCGATTTAATTCAAACGATAGAGTTCGGTAAACCTGAACCGTTGGAGGCGTTTTGCCGAACAATACAACAACTCTCGCCTGTGAATTCTCATGTAACTCCGATTCCTGATGATGTTCCGGGGTATGAAGATAAACTTATTATGGCAGGCGGAACATTTATAGAAGGCTCAACAATAGAACTTTCAGCCGACGGTCCTATGAGAGCGCCTTATGCGGCTTATATGCAGGGTGGATTAAACTATTCGCATGTTAAATTTGTATTAAAAAATATTTATGAAATTGTTAATGAAAGGAATGATTAAATGACAGTACTAAAAATTAAGAGGCTAGAGCATAATGAAGTTTTACCCGAATACAAAACAGAGGGTGCGGCAGGCATGGATTTGTGTGCGGCAATCAAGGAGCCGGTTGAACTAAAACCGTTAGAAAGAACTCTTATTCCGACAGGTTTAAAAATCGAGTTGGAGCATGGTTATGAGGCGCAGATAAGACCACGCTCCGGTTTGTCTATCAAGCACGGTATAACTCTGATTAATTGTGTAGGAACAATTGATGAGGATTACAGAGGTGAAGTTTGTGTGCCTGTTGTGAATCTTTCAAACGAAACGTATTCAATCCAACCTCAGGAAAGAATTGCCCAAATGGTTATAGCAAGAGCAGAACAGGCTAAGATTGAAGTTGTAACAGAATTATCTGATACAGAACGTGGCGAAGGCGGGTTCGGTTCTACAGGAAAACAGTAATTAAACACAAAAATACCCGACAAGGCAATTGAATCAAGATTTCAAACTCCTTAAAGTGTACGTGAAAGGAGATTTGTCTTATGGGTAAATGTTTAAAGAGAATAAATCTTAAAAAAAGATTTTTCTGGAAATATTTTATTGTCAGTTTATTGTTGATGATAATAGCGTGTTTAATGACAAAATTGTTCGGGCATCATATGTATAATATGACCTCACATGTCTTTAACCTGACCAAGCAGGAATATGATATGGGGGTTGCAGGATCTATGTTATTGTGGAAGCTCTTTATTATACAATTCACTCTTGCTCCTGCAATTGCTCTATGTTGGTTGTCGCATCATAAAGAATACAAAAACGAATGTGACAATGACTACGAACGCAGGGGTAAATGGGAAAATTAAGGTTCATTTACCACGACAGTAACTGTTTAATGTAGCCTCGATTAAAAAATTGTTATGATTAAAAGTCTTAATAAACATAAAGAGGATGACTAAAAGCCATCCTCTTTTATGTTAACTATTGCTTTTCATAATTTCTATGAGTTCATCTTGTTCCAGTTTATCGTGTACTTGAGAATTGATTTCTCCACCGATAAGAATCAACATTGAGGTAAAGTAGAACCAAACCATAAGCATCGCAAACGCTGCAATTGTCCCATATACGAAGTTGTATGTGTGTAATTTATTTACATATATCGAAAAACCGCCGGATGCTAACAACCAGATTACGCAAAAGAATAAAGTCCCGGGTAGTGCGCTTTTTCTTTTTAATCTCTCTGACCATGAAACGTCAGGGAATATGTAGTACTGCAAAAATGCCATTAAGAATAATGCCATAAATGCAATAGGCCAACGTATTGCAAGCAATGTATCAGCAACGTTAGGTGCAAGATTTATGAAGGCAGTTAAAAATCTGATAATAACTTTACCAAAAATAATTATATTGATACTCAGAAACAGTACCAGAGTGTTTACTACAACCATAACGAGTGATAACAACCTTGTATAAACGAAAGCTCTTGTTTCTTCTACTTTATAAGCCCTGTTTAAACCTTTTATAACAACGGATAAAGCGTTCATAGACATAAAAAGAGTTATTAAAAGTCCCGCAATCGCTATTGCCGTACCTCTCTGAAATCCCAAAACCTGATCTAAAACACTTCTGATAAGGCTTATTGAATCATCCGGCATGACACGCTCCATAAAAAGGAACAAGGGGTTCATAAAATAATTTTTTCCGATAAGGTTAAACAACGACATGAGGAAAAGCATAAACGGAAAAATTCCGATAACAAGCATATAACTCATTTCTGCAGCCATGCCGGAAAAATCGTTATCAATGATTGACTTGACTGTTTTTACCAAAAAGTCGAATGCCTTACCCATTTAGTTTCTCCTCTATGGTTTTAAGAATCCTTTTTACGGTACCATCGATACCTGTTTTTACAATACACCCTGCCGCAAAAGTATGTCCGCCTCCGCCGTATACCGAGCATATTTCTGCGACATCAGCGTTTTTGCTGCGCATTGATATTTTAGTGGATTTTGAATCGATTTCTTTGGCAATAAACGCTATTTCCGTGGTATCTATCGCACGCAAAGTTTCAACAAGACCCTCCGTAAAATCTTCTTCCGCTTTATATTTTTCAAGGTCTTTTTTGTATACGGTTGTGTATGCGATTTGATTGTTATGCTCAAAGCCTGCCTTATTTACGCAATAGTTTTGGAACATTACAAAATTTTTAGACTTTTTTTCGTAGCAGTTTTTGTATATTTCGTTCGGATTTACACCTATTTTTACGAGTTGAGCAGCACTTTTGAAAACATTTTCGGAGGTGTTTTCGTATCTGAACCCGCCTGTGTCTGTCAATATTGCGGTATATAATCCTATTGCAGAGTCAAGAGAAATAGTCCAGCCGATTTTGTTATATATATCTTGCAGAACTTCTCCTGTTGAACTTGCTTTCGGATTAACAAAATTTAAATCCCCGTAATTATTGTTAGTTTTATGATGGTCTATGTTAATTTTTTTTAGTGCCTTGTCAAATAATATTTTTGCATTTGAAAGTCTGTCTAATGACGCAACATCAAGACAAATCACCAAATCATATACCATTGAACCGTCAAATTCAAGACTGCTTTTGTCAATATTCGGTAAAAATTTATAACAGTTAGGCAAATGCCCTATAATAAGAATATCCGACTTTTTCTTGAAAGTATCATAAATGGTTGTATACATTGAACTTGCACTTCCAAGCGCATCGCCGTCAGGATTTATATGGGTCATTATTAATATTTTTGTTGAGTTTTTTATTAGCTGTTCAAACTGATTGAAATTCATTGTATAATATTATCACAAATAGAGAAATAGAAAAGTAGTGATTAGATGATAGATTAAAACAATCATACCCGCGTCCGGAGTTAAGAATTATTGTGAAACTATTGTAACATTTGGGCAATTTTTCGATTAAATAAAACTTTATACAAATATAGTGAAAATGAAGGAATTTTGTATGGGTTTTGAAGGTGTTGGAAAATCTTTAGGCAAAGATATTGTTGCTTGGACAAGAACAAGCGGAAAGAGCCTACTTGCATCAAGCCCCGTTAAAGTAAATACAAGTGAATTAAGATATGTACCTAAACTACAAAGAGATGTTGTTCAAATTTCTAAGAAATTGGTACCGGCCGATACTTCTTTATTCCCTTGGGCAGTGCGTAAGCCGGAATTTTCTATGACCAAAGTTAATCCTGACAGTTTGGTTCTTGTCCATATGACCAATTATTATCCGTCGAATGGTAGAATATTATCAACGAATTTGGCAACAAAAGCCTCTGAGGGAGCAGGCTGTGCAAGAACAACAATCCATTTTGCTCTCAATAAACCTGTTACAGAACATGCACTGGGCAATCCTTGGAACACAATGGACTATGCGATAATTGCTCCTTTTAAAGAAACAGTTGAAGGTATGCCAAAATCAAAGGTTATTGGCGGAATACAAGATGATTTCTTTTTTCAGGATGCCGTCCAAATACCTAAAGGAAGCAGTATTTTGAAATACAATCCTGATGTCACTCCGGGCAATTTCGTGGTCTCAGAAGCTTTTGATGGAATAAAACTTATAGAAACTTCAAACAGAAATTTAAACGAAGCAGCTGATATTGTTATTCAAAAAATGGGTTATACAACCTATAATGATTCAATGAGAAAATTTTTAGGAGCGAGTGAAGATGACATGAAGCTACTAATTTCTCAACCGGCAGAGGATGTCAAGGTATTTTTTAATCAAGTTGCACAAAATGGCGGGGCGTCGGAATATAAGAAAAGATTGGAAGAAAATTTAAAAACTACAATTGAATGTTTTTCAGATACGCCGGGTGGAGAAGAAATCATAAATCAGAATAAATCAATGTTTGTAGAGGAAATGAAAGTGCTTAACCTCTATGAAAAATATTCGGAAAAGTTTGGTGTTTTTCCAAACTCATGGAGAGAATTTTGTTCTAAAGAAAACTATCTAAACGGCTTGCATTCCGGAACCCCTTGGTTTAAAGCAGAAATGTCTATTAACGGAATCGGACTGGCAGAGAAATTTAATGGAAATTCCTGGGGTAGAAATTTAAAACAAATATTCATTAACAATTTGAATAATGCTGAAGAATCATTGCCAAAAGGCAAAAGTTTAGGATATGACGTAAAAAAAGTAATAAAAATTATAGAAGATAGCGAGACGCCTAAAATAGCAAACGAAAGACTGCAGCAAGAGTTAAAATTAAAACCGATGCTGCCAAAACAGGAAACTCAAGAATTTTATAAAGATAGCTTGGATGATACTAATGATGGTTCATTTTTAGAATTTGCACTTGCATTATTAGGAATAGATTAGTTATTTTAAATAAAATAGTATATTAGATAGTATAAGAATTTGACAGAAAAAAGAATAAGAGCTAAGTTAGTAAAATAAGCAATGACTAAAAAAGTTCTTTATACGGATTTTGAAGGTATTGACGGTGTAATTGCCGACTTACTTCAAAATAAAGATATAAAAAAAGCTGTGACACGTTCAAATTTGTATCGGTTTTGGAAATCAATCGTTGGCGAGAAGTTCAGTGAAAAATCTAAACCATACAGTATGATAGGTGGCGGAGTCATGGTGATTGCTTGTGCCAATAATGTTGTTGCACAAGAACTCTTGTATCAAAAAAATATGATTATCGAAAAATTCACTCCGTATTTAAAATCCTTAAAAATTAATTTAAAAGATTTAAAATTTGACCCTAAAAAATGGTCAGAATAAAAAGGGTCTATCATTGAACATTAAAATGGTTGCCCGAATATGAAATTTATGGTTCAATAAACG